>DASWKD010000144.1:0-4891 GCA_036396815.1 Actinomycetota bacterium
TACGACGTTGCCGAGGCCAGCCGGGACGAGAAGCAGCTCGGTGACACCGCCGTCGTTCAGCCGGCGCTGTTCGCCTGCGATCTCGCGGCGTTCCGCGTCCTCGAGGCCGAGGGGCTGAAGTTCCACATGACGGCCGGCCACTCGCTCGGCGAGTTCGCGGCTCTTGTGGCCGCCGGCGCGATCGCGTTCCGTCCCGCACTCGAAGCGGTCGTGGAACGAGGTCAGGCCATGCACGACGCCGCTGAGGAATCCCCCGGCGCCATGAGTGCCCTCCTCGGCCTGTCGCCGGAACAGGCAGCCGAGATCTGCGAGACGGCGGGGCGGGGAGACGTCCTCACCGTGGCCAACGAGAACAGCCCCAAGCAGACCGTGGTGTCCGGCTCCGTGGCCGCCGTGGAGCGGGCCGAGGACCTGGCCCGGAGCCGCGGGGCCAAGGCCGTGCGCCTCAAGGTGGCAGGCGCCTTCCACTCCACGCTGATGCAGCCGGCGGCCGGCCCGGTCCGCACGGCCATCTCCGCGCTCGACTTCCGGGAGCCTCGGTTCCCCATCGTGCCCAACGCCTCCGGCCGACCCACCGACCAGCCGTCGGCCATGCGCGACCTGCTGGGACGCCACGTGGTCTCCCCGGTGAAGTGGGAGCGCTCGATGCGGGCCATGGCCGAGGAGGGCATCGAGCTGTACGTCGAGGCCGGCCCGGGCGAGGTCCTCACCAAGCTCGTCAAGCGATGCGTGCCCGGAGCCCGGGCGGTCCCGGTGGGCAGCCCCCAGGACGTCAAGGCCGTGATCGACGAAGGAGCGAACAGATGACCCAGTACGACGCCACGTTCAGAGTCCTGGTCAGCTCGTCCTCGGGACGGCTGCGGTTCCTCCCCCCGAAGCGCTTCGAGCGAGGCATGGAGGTCGTGGAGGCCGGGCAGCCCATCGCCCGGATCGTGCACGGTTCCGGTGACCAGGTCCTGCGGGCCCCGTTCGCCGGTCGGGTGTCCGCGGTGATGGGCCTGGAGGGCGAGCCGGTGGTCCCCGGATCCGCCGTGGTGGCCATCGAGCCTGCCTGATGCCCTTCGCCCGTATCGCCGGGGTGGGCTCCGCGCTGCCCGAGCGACTGGTGACCAATGCGGAGTTCGAGGATCTCGTGGACACGTCCGACGAGTGGATCGTGTCCCGGACCGGGATCCGGGCCCGCCACTTCGCCGGGGAAGGCGAGACCGCCTCCACCCTGGCCGCCGACGCCGCCCAGCGCGCGCTGGACGCGGCGGGCGTGGACCCCTCGGCCATCGACCTGACCATCGTGGCCACGGTGAGCGGCGACCAGCCACTCCCCTCCACCGCCTCCTTCGTCCAGGACCGGCTGGGGATCTCCGGGGCCGCGTTCGACCTGGCCGCGGCGTGCGCCGGGTTCATCTACGGCACGGAGATGGCCGCCGGGCAGATCCAGGGCGGCCGGGCGGAGACCGTGCTGGTGTGCGGGACCGAGGTCCTATCGCGGTTCGTGAACTTCGAGGACCGGACCACGTGCATCCTGTTCGGCGACGGCGCGGGGGCAGCGGTGCTGACCCCCGGCGACGAGCCGGGCATCCTGGGCTCGATCCTGGAGAACGACGGCCGGTACGCCAAGATCCTGGAGATCCCCGGCGGCGGCTCCGCCGAGCCGGCCACCCCGGAGACGGCCGCGGCCCAGCGCCACAAGATCCGCATGCCCGACGGACGTGAGGTGTTCAAGCGCGCCGTGGTAGGCATGGCCGACGCCGCGGCCCGCCTGCTGGACAAGACCGGGCACACCCCCGACCAGGTGGACCTGCTGGTCCCCCACCAGGCCAACGCCCGGATCATCAAGGCCGTGGCCGACCGCCTGCACTTCCCCATGGACAGGGTGTTCGTGGACCTGGAAGAGGTGGGCAACACGTCGGCCGCCTCGGTCCCCATCGCCCTGGACCACGCCTGGCGCCGCGGCGCCCTGCGGCCCGGCCAGCTGGTGCTGACCGTGGCCTTCGGGGCCGGGCTGGCCTGGGGGGCCAACCTCCTTCGGTGGACCGCGGAGGCGCCGGCGTGACCGATCGCGTGGCCCTGGTCACCGGGGCGACGGGCGGGATCGGACGGGCCATCGCCCTGGCCCTGGCTCGGGCCGGCCATCCCGTGGCCTGCGGGTACGCCTCGAACGATGCCGGAGCCAAGGAGACCGCGACCATGATCGAGGACGCCGGGGGCGCGGCCGCTGCGTTCCCCGGGGACATCTCCGACGAGGCCGCGGTCAAGGATCTGTTCGCCGAGATCACCGCGTGGAGAGCCGGGCCGGTGGTCCTGGTCAACAACGCCGGGGCCAACCGCGACGGCCTGACCGTGAAGTACCCGCTGAAGGAGTTCGAGCGGGTCCTGGGCGTGAACCTGACCGGAGCGTTCCTGTGCGCCCGGGCCGCGCTCCCGGCCATGCTCAAGGCCCGGTGGGGGCGCATCGTCAACGTGTCCTCGGTGGTGGCCCTGCGGGGCAACGCCGGCCAGGCCGCCTACTCGGCGTCCAAGGCCGGCCTGCTGGGCCTGACCCGCTCGCTGGCCCGCGAGTACGGGAGCCGGGGGATCACCGTGAACGCGGTGTGCCCGGGCTACGTGGAGACCGACATGACGTCCGCCCTGCCGGGGAAGGTCAAGGACGACCTGCTGGAGCAGATCCCCGCGGGACGGATGGGCGAGACCGGAGAGATCGCGGCGGTGGTGGCGTTCCTGGCCGCCGAGACCGCCTCGTACGTGAACGGCGCCGTCCTCCCGGTGGACGGCGGGATGACCGCATAGGCTGAGGCGACCGACCGCAGGAGGTGCGAACGATGGAGCGTCAGGAGATCGAGGAGCGGGTCCGCAAGGTGCTGGCCGAGCAGCTGTCCGTGGACCTGGAGAAGGTGACCATGGAGGCCCGGTTCGAGGAGGACCTGGACGCCGACTCCCTGGACCTGGTGGAGGCCGTGCTGGGCCTGGAGGAGGAGCTGGGCGTCGACATCCCCGAGGAGGAGATGGACGGCATCAAGACCGTGGGCCAGGCCGTGGACCTGGCCATGAGCAAGATGGAGGCCACCGCTTGAGCCGGAAGGTCGTGGTCACCGGGATCGGCCCGGTCACGCCGGTGGGGATCGGGCGCCAGGCCTTCTGGGACGCCCTGACCGCCGGGCGGTCCGGCATCGGCCCGGTGACGCTCCTGGACGCCTCGGACCTGCCGGTGAAGATCGCCGGCCAGGTGTCGGACTTCGAGCCCGAGGCGTTCATGGACCGCAAGGCCGTCAAGCGCACCGACCGCAGCGCCCAGCTGGCCGTGGCCGCCGCCAAGCTGGCCTGGGAGGACGCCGGACAGCCCCAGACCGAGCCGTCGCGGACCGCGGTGGTGGTGTCCACGGGGATCGGCGGGCTGACCACCCTGCTCGAGCAGACCCGGATCCTGTGGGAGAAGGGCCCCGGCCGGGTGTCGGCGTTCATGGTCCCCGGCATGATGCCCAACGCCGCCGCCGGCCAGGTGGCCATGGAGTTCGGGTTCACCGGGCCCAACACGTGCATCACCACGGCCTGCGCCGCCGGCGCCCACGGCGTGGGCGAGGCGTATCGCTACATCAAGGAGGGCCTGGCGGACGTGGCCCTGGCCGGAGGGACCGAGGCCGTGATCACGGACCTGGCCATCGCCGGGTTCTCGCAGATGCAGGCCCTGTCCAAGAACCCCGACCCGGCCACGGCCTCGCGCCCCTTCGACGCCGAGCGCGACGGCTTCGTCCTTGGCGAGGGCGCGTGCATCCTGGTCCTGGAGGAGGAGGAGCGAGCCCGGGCCCGCGGGGCCACGATCTACGCGGAGGTCGCCGGGTACGGGGCCTCGGCCGACGCCCACCACATCACCGCGCCGGACCCGGAGGGGTCGGGAGCCGTGCTGGCCATCCAGGCCGCGCTGTCCGATGCCGGGGAGGCCGCGGAGGCCGTGGACTACGTGAACGCCCACGGGACCTCGACCCCGCTCAACGACGCCGCGGAGACCAAGGCCCTGAAGAAGGCCCTGGGCGACCACGCCCACCGGATCGCGGTGTCGTCCACCAAGTCGATGACCGGCCACCTGCTGGGCGCGGCCGGAGCGGTGGAGTCGGCGGCCTCGATCCTGGCGATCCACACCGGGACCATCCCGCCCACCATCAACCTCCGGACGCCCGACCCGGAGTGCGACCTGGACTACGTGGCCAACCAGGCCAGGAAGGCTGAGGTCGGCTTCGCGCTCAACGACGCCTTCGGCTTCGGCGGCCACAACGCCGTGGTCGCCTTCCGCGCGGCTCAGAGCCGGATGCGGCAGGCGTAGCCGAACACGGGGCTGGGGGCTCCGGCCGCGGTGGCCGTGCCCAGCCACGCCGGGAGGATGGGGGCGTCCACCGGCTCCGGGCGCTCCTCGCCCTGGCAGGCCTGCTTGTCGTGGCCCTTCTTCTTGCCCTTGCCGTTGTCCTTGCCCTTGTCCTTCTTCGGCGTGCACAGGGCGGGCTCGGCCAGGGGGCCCTCGGTGGGGCGGTCGAACTCCAGGACGTCGATGCCGTGGGAGGCGTCCAGCGCGTACAGGATCCGGCCCTTGGGGTCGGTGGGCGCCCAGTGGGCGGCCCACATGGCCGAGGTCGGGAGGATGAAGTACCCGATCTGGCGGATGTCGGCGGGGTCGCTCACGTCCAGCAGGCGGACCCCCTGCTCGTACCAGCCCTGGGCGACCACGTTGGAGCGGAGGTCGAAGTAGTGCGCCGAGCACATCGCGGCCGGCTGGGCCGTGTCCTGCAGGAGCTCGGTCTCCCACTTGTCGAGGGGCGTCATCTCAGCCCCGGTGGGGCTGCCGGACTCGTCGACCGGGAGGGACCAGGCCTGGAACGAGCCGGCCCCGCGGCACCCGGGACGCGAG
>DASWKD010000145.1:0-7796 GCA_036396815.1 Actinomycetota bacterium
CACCCGGGTCCCCCACTTGTCGGTGGCGTCGTCCAGGATCGTGCGCAGCTTCGCGTTGATCTGGTCCCGGGACGTGAGGGCCTCGTCCAGCTGCATGTCGCCGATCACGTTGCGCAGGTTGGTCTGGGCCAGCTTGGTCACGGCCAGCTGGAAGTCGGCCACGTTGTAGACCAGGCGCCGCGGGTCGGTGGCCTCGTAGTAGATCACCGCGTCCACGGAGACCACGACGTTGTCCGAGGTGATGACCTCCTGGGGCGGCACGTCGACCACCTGCTCCCGGAGGTCGACCCGGACGATGCGGTCGATCCCCGGGATCACGAACCGGAGCCCGGGCTCCACGGTGAGCTTGTACTGGCCGAGGCGCTCCACCAGCCCCCGCTCGTAGGGCCGCACGATGCGGATCGCGCTGAGGGCCAGGATGAACAGCAGTCCCCCCAGGACGGCCAGGACGATGACGGACGCGGTCACGATGCGCCTCCAGCCGTCCCGTCGGGCCCGGAGGCCGCCTCCTCGGGGACCGGTTCCACGATCAGGCGGGTGCCATCGACCTGAAGGACACGGATCATGGTCCCCGTCTCGATCGGCGCCCGGCCCGACGACTCCGCCCGCCACTGCTCCCGGTCCACCCGGACCAGGCCGGTCTCCCCCGGCCCCGCCGGGATGACTTCAAGCACGTTGCCCAGCCGCCCAACCCACCGGCCGGCTCCCACGGCCTCCCGATTCTGGGCCGAGGTCCGATCCAGCCTGCGCCCCAGGGGGAACAGGGCCGCGAACGCCAGCCCCGACACGACCAGGAACACCACCCAGGAGATCACCAGGCTGGCCCCCATGAACAGCGCCGCGCTGGCCACCAGGGCTCCGATGCCGAACGGCAGGAGGAAGAACGCTCCGGCGATGGCGATCTCACCCACCGAGAAGAGGACCCCGGCTCCCAGCCAGATCCACCGCCAGACCTCGACCTCGTCCACCCTTCCCCCTTCACCCGCCGTTCGTTCCAGTTTACGCCGGGCGGCTCATGCGGGGCGACCGCCTACAATGGAGGACATGGAGCGGGCGGTGATCCTGGAGGGCGCGCGCACGGCGATCGGCAACTTCATGGGCACGCTGTCCGAGGTCCCGGCGGTGGACCTGGGGATCGCCGCAGTCACCGAAGCCCTGAAGCGAGCCGGCGTGGAACCGGGTGCCGTGGACGAGGTCATCATGGGGCACGCCCGCCAGGCCGGGAACGGCCCCAACCCGGCCCGGCAGGTCGCCTACCGCTCGGGGATCCCCCAGGAGGTCCCGGCGTTCACCGTGAACATGGCATGCGGCTCCGGGACCAAGGCCGTGGAGACCGCGGCCAACGACATCGCCCTCGGCAACGCCGAGGTGGTCGTGGCCGGGGGCCAGGAGAACATGACCCGGACCCCGTACCTCCTGTACCAGATGCGCGGCGGCCACCGCCTGGGCGACGCCACCGTGTACGACGGCATGAGCCGCGACGGCTTCCTCGACCCGCTGTGCGGGCTGATGATGGGCGAGACCGCCGAGAACCTGGCCCGGAAGTACGACATCCCCCGAGCGGAGCAGGACGAGTTCGCCCTGACCAGCCAGCGCGCGGCGGCGGCCGGCCGGGAGCGCAGGGCCGAGGAGATCGTGCCGGTCGAGGTCCCCGGGCCCAAAGGCGCGGTCACCACGTTCACCGAGGACGAGCACCCCCGGACGGACTCTACGCTGGAGGGTCTGGCGAAGCTCCGGCCCTCGTTCTCCGAGGACGGCACGGTGACCCCCGGCAACTCCAGCGGGATCACCGACGGCGCGGCGGCCCTGGTCCTGATGTCGGAATCACGCGCTGCCGCCGAGGGACGGGAACCCCTGGCCCGGGTGGTGGCCGCCGCGTCCGCCGGCGTTGACCCGGCGTACATGGGGATCGGCGTGGTGCCCGCGGTGCGCAAGGTCCTGGACAAGACCGGGCTGTCCATCAACGACTTCGAGGTGATCGAGCTGAACGAGGCCTTCGCCGCGCAGGTCCTGGCCGTGGACCGCGAGCTCAAGCTGGACCACGACAAGCTCAACCCGAACGGAGGAGCGATCGCCCTGGGCCATCCCATCGGGATGACCGGGGCCCGCATCGTGCTGGCCGCCGCGTACGAGATGCGCCGCCGGGGCTACGCGCTGGGCCTGGCCACGCTGTGCATCAGCGGCGGCATGGGCATGGCCGTGGTCCTGGAGCGCTCTTAGCGCAGAGCCCAGAACACGGCAGCGGCGATGGCCGCCAGGGCCACCACGAACACCGCGAGGTCGGCTCGCTTGGGCCTGCGGCCCTGCATCGGGTTGAAACCCATCAGGCCGGCTCCGGGAGCCGATAGTACTGGCGGAACTTCTCCGGGGAGAGCCAGCCGATGTGCTGGCGGACGGTGGACGCGAACGTCCGGGCCTCGACCTCGTCGGCGCAGGCCCGCTGGAACACGCCATGCCCGTCCGGGGCCACGATGTGCACGGTCCACCCCGACGCCGACTCCTCCATCCCGACCCGGTACCCGTTGTCCATGGCGGCCATGATAGGCGCTCCTAGAGCATGCCGGCGAACGTGGCCGCGTTGTTCACGCCGTAGTCCCGGTAGCAGTTGTTGAAGAGCGCGTGGGTCTCCGTGGCGTCCTCCCGGAGCTGCCGGACCTTGGGGACCCACTCCTCCAGCTCCTCCTTGGCGTAGTCGTAGCGGAACCGTTCCACCACCGGGACGCCCTTCTTCTCCCAGGTCTCGGTCCGCCGGCCGTGGAACCGGACCACGGCCAGGCGATCGCTGGTCGCCTCCGTGACCGGGGGGACGCTGGACCCGAAGCCCTGGGGCATGTCCACGCACACGTACGGGATGGCCTCCGACGAGAGGAAGTTGAGGGTCCGGCGGGTGGCGTCCTGGTCCTTGAACCATGCCGACTGGCGGAGCTCCACGGCGATCCGGTAGTCGGGAAGGCGCTCGCGACAGGACAGGATGTACTCCTTCGAGGTCTTCCCCGGCGGGAACCACCGCGGGAACTGGAACATGATCGCCCCCAGCTTCCCGGCCGAGTGCAGGGGCATCAGGGCCTCGCGGAACATGTCCCAGCACAGGTCCACGGCCTCGGGCGGGAGATCCTTCGGGTACAGGCGGTCACCGGCGTCCTCGGGGAGCAGCTCCTTCACCGCCTTGGGGAGCGAGCGCACCGTCACCGGGTGGGTGGTCATCAGCGAGAAGGCCTTGACGTCGAACACGAACCCCTTCGGTGTGCGCTCCACCCACAGCTCGGCGTTGCGCCGGCTGGGCAGGGCGTAATAGGTGGAGTCAACCTCGACCAGGTCGAAGCGCTCGGCGTAGAACCGGAGCCTGGCTTCGGGGGTCTTCGCGTCGTCCGGGTACCAGCCGGAGGCCAGCAGGGTCGGGTCGGTCCAGGACGAGGTCCCGACCCGGACGGAGGTCACCGCAGGACGCGGGCCTTGTGCCGGCGGGCGGCGCGGACCTCGTGGCGGATCGGCTCCAGGACGCTCTCCTCGTCCAGCTCCAGCCACAGCTCCATGCCGGACACCTGCTCCAGCGCGTTCTCCATGGCCGTGCCCGCGGCCTGGGCTTCCTGGAGGGACTGGACCAGGTTCGCCGTGTAGTCCTTGTTGAAGGCCCTGCCGCACCACGGGCAGTGCCCATCGCCCTCCACGATCTGGTCCACCAGGACCTCGCGGCCGCAGTTCAGGCACCGTCCCTTGATCTTCATCCGACCTCCGTTCCCACGAGCTCGCTCACGGTATCCGCCAGGGCGAAGGCGTCCAGCGGGCGGTTCAGCCAGGCGTCGGCGCCCGACCACCGGGCCAGCCACTCGTCCTGGGACCGGGCCAGCACGATGACCACCGCGCCGGGGAACCGCTGGGTGGCCCCGGTGAGGTCCTTGGCCACCGCGAACGCTCCTGCGCGAGAGGCGATCTCGTCGGCAACCACCACGTCGGGCAGCTCCCGCCAGGCCGTTTTGATCCCCTCCACGCCGTCGGTGGCCTCGAGGTAGGTCCACGGCCGGCCGCTCCGACGCTCCACGGCCTGGAGGGCCACGCGGAGCTGGCGGCGAACGTCGGGGTCGGGGGAGATGACCAGCGCCTTCACGGGCACATCCTATCGCGCGGACCAACCGGCCCACGTCCGGATCTCGATCACCATCATCGCCTCCAGGGACCATCCGACCTCCTGCGGGTACTTGGCGCGGAGGAGGGCCACGCCCCGGGCGTGCTCGGGGCCCTCCTCGACCACCCGGGCCAACCCACCCAGGCGGACCCACCACAGGCGGTCCCAGTCCTCCTCGTAATGGTCGACCACCACCTCGACCCTGGGCTCGGCGGCCACGTTACGGAGGCGCTGGAGGCGCGGCGAGGTCTTGGGCTTCTCGTCCACCGCCGTGTACAGCGTGTCGCCGTCCAGCGCGAACACGATGGGCACCACGTGGGGGCTCCCGTCGGGGCGCACGGTGGCCAGGCGGGCCACACGAGCCTCCTTCAGCCGTTCCCGCATCTCGGGGCGGTTCACGTGTGCGAGGATACGAGCATGGGAGGGCTCCGGGGACAGGTCAGAGCGGTCCGCGTGGCCCCGCCGCCGGAGGTGCCCAGGCGGCGCTGGGAGATCGGCTTCGCGGTGGCCGTGAGCTTCATCGCCCTGCACCTGTTCGTGGCCCCCTCGTGGCACAGCGCCGAGGCCCCGGAGCGGTCCGGCCTTGGCGGGTTCGCCCTGGCCGCGGGGGTAGCCGCGGCGGCCGGTGGCCTGTTCCATCGCCCGGGGCGAGTGCTCCGGGGGACGATCGCTTTGGTTGCCGGGGCGTGGGCCACGATCTTCGGGCTGGGCACGACCGTGGGTCTGGTGTGGAAGCTGGGCCTGGGTCAGCTGACGTTCCTGGGCGCGGCCTCGCTGGTCTCCGGCCTGGGCCTGCTGGTGGTAGGGGCGGTCCTGATCCTGGGAGTCGTCCCCCGGTGGCGGCGCCTGTGGGCCATCCCGGCGTTCCTCCTGGCCGTGTACTACCTGTTCGCGCCGCTGACCATCGCCGTGTTCTTGACGCACGTGCCGCCCACGTCCATCGGCGGGCACACGCCCAAGGAGAAGGGCCTGACCTACCACGACGTGGTGGTTACCACCAGCGACGCCGTCCGGCTGGCGGGGTGGTACGTGCCCTCCCGGAACCGGGCTGGGGTGGTCGTGCTCCACGGCTCCGGATCCACCCGGGTCAACGTGATGGACCACGCTCAGGTCCTGGCCCGGGCCGGCTACGGGGTGCTGATGCTCGATGCCCGAGGGCACGGCGAGAGCCACGGCGTGCCCATGGACTTCGGCTGGCTCCAGCACCGGGACGTGGAGGCCGGCGTGACGTTCCTGGCCCGGCGGGCCGACATCGACCCCGGTCGGATCGGCGTGCTCGGCGTGTCGATGGGCGCGGTGGGCGCGCTGGAGGCCGCGGTCACCGATCCTCGGATCCGGGCCGTGATCTCGGACGGCCACGCCGTGGCCTCTACGGCCGACGGCATGGCCATCCGGTCGGACAGCTGGTGGAACCTCCCCTTCTACTGGGTGGCCACCACGGGCGGCGAGCTGATGTCCGGAGCCGAGGCCCCCATGGCCATGGACCAGGCCGTGGCCAGGATCGGGCCCCGGCCGGTCCTCCTGATCAGCGGCCGGGGCCGCGACGAGGGCATCCTGAACCGGCGCGCCGCCGCGGTCAGGGAAGGCGTGGAGCTGGTGGAGATGCCCGACGTCAAGCACTCGCAGGGCATCTGGCGGCATCCCGAGCGCTGGACCAGCAGCGTGGTCGGCTTCCTGGACCGCGCGCTCCTCGGCTGACCCGTGGCAGGATGAAGCCGTGAGCTGGTGGGAGGACGACGCCCCGTTCCGGGGAAGGATCGCGGGCCTGCTCGGGGCCGGGGTCCTGAGGCGGGCCGAACCCCTCCTGGAGGAGATGGGCCGGCTGGCCCCCTCGTTCTTCGCCCCCCGGGCCCGGCTGGCCGACCGGCACCGCCCCGTCCTGGAGCGGTACGACGCCCGGGGCGACCGCGTGGACCGCGTCGCGTATCACCCGTCGTACCAGGAGATGACCCGCGCGGTGTACGGCTTCGGGATCGTCCGGCCCGCCGACGCGGCCGGGCCGCTTCCCTCGGTGGCCAAGTTCGCCCTGGGGTACCTGTTCGCTCAGGCCGAGGCCGGGCTGTACTGCCCGGTGGCCTGCACGGACGGCGTGGTCCGGGTCCTGGAGCGATTCTCCCCCGACCTGGCCTCGCGCTGGGTGCCCCGGCTGACCGCCACCGACGACACGCTCCTCCAGGGCGCCATGTTCATGACCGAGAAGACCGGCGGCTCGGACCTGGCGCGGGTGGAGACCCGGGCCGAGCCCGACGGCCAGGCCTGGCGCCTCCACGGCCAGAAGTGGTTCTGCTCCAACGTGGACGCGGGCCTGATCCTGACCATCGCCCGGACCTCGGAGGAGCCCGGGACCCGGGGGCTGTCGCTGTTCCTGGTGCCCGCCGAGGTGGACGGCGCGCGCAACGCGTTCCGGATCGAGCGCCTGAAGGACAAGCTGGGCGTGACCTCCATGCCCACCGGCGAGGTCGAGTACGACGGCGCCCTGGGCTGGCTGGTCGAGGAGCCGGGACAGGGGATCCGCGCCGCGGCCGAGCTGTTCAACCTGTCCCGGATCTACAACGCGGTGGCCTCGGTGGCCGGGGCCAAGCGGGCCCTGCGCGAAGCCCTGGCCTGGACCCGGGAGCGGGAGGCGTTCGGAGCTCCGGTGGCCCGCCAGCCCCTGGCCATGCAGGACCTGGCCCGGCTGACCGTGGAGCTCGAGGCCGACGTGGCCCTGACCTTCGAGGCCGCGGCGTTCCTGGACCGCGTGGACGCGGGGGGCGACGACCACGACCGGCGCATGCTCCGCATCCTGACGCCTCTCGCCAAGCTGATCACCGGGAAGTTCGCCGTTCGCGCGGCCAGCGAGGCCATCGAGCTCCTGGGCGGGAACGGGTACATCGAGGACTTCGACACACCCCGCCTCCTCCGCGACGCCCAGGTCCTGCCGATCTGGGAGGGCGCCACCAACGTCCTGGTCCTGGACGCCCTGCGCTCGATGCGAAAGGAACGGACGCTGGAGGCGCTTCTCAACGACGCTCGCCGGCGCCTGCCGTCCAACGGCGAGCTGGCCGCAGAGGCCAAGCAGGTGACCGAGGCCCTGGACCGGCTGGAAGAGGAAGCGCCGGCCGTGCTGGACGGGGCCGAGCACCGGGGGCGGGTGTTCGTCGAGCGGCTGGCCCTGGCCTACCGGGCCGCGCTCCTGGTCGGGTCGGCGGGAGCCGAGCGGGAGCGCCACGGGGCCCGGCTGTGGGTGGAGGGGTTCCTCGTTCCGGGGATGGAGCAGGAAGCGCTCGACCTGTCCGACGGGTACGACGCCCTGGTGGGCCTGTAGACCGTTGTTCCTGCGAGGGCTGGGCATCGGCCTGGCCATCGCCGCGCCGGTCGGACCGATCGGGGTGCTGTGCATCCGCCGCACGCTCCGCGACGGCCGCCTGGCCGGGTTCGTGTCCGGGCTGGGCGCGGCCACCGCCGACGGCCTGTACGGGGCCATCGCCGCGTTCGGGCTGACCGCGGTGTCGGACGTGCTGGTCCGCAACCAGACGCCGCTCCGGCTGGTCGGCGGGCTGTTCCTGCTGGGCCTCGGAGGAAGGATCCTGCTCACCGCCGCCAGACGTCCCCAGGAGGCGGGCGTGAAGGCGAAGGGCCTTCTGGCCGGCTACGCCACCACGTTCGGCCTGACCGTGACGAACCCACTGAC
>DASWKD010000146.1:0-5200 GCA_036396815.1 Actinomycetota bacterium
GGCCATC
This sequence comes from Actinomycetota bacterium, assembly GCA_036396815.1. Classification (GTDB taxonomy): domain Bacteria; phylum Actinomycetota; class UBA4738; order UBA4738; family CALAEC01; genus DASWKD01. Next base: position 8 of record DASWKD010000146.1, read on the forward strand.
GTCATCGGCTACCTGATCTACCGGGGCGGGCTGAAGCTCAACATGCGGGCCTTCTTCCGGGTGACGGGCGTGATGATCCTGCTCGTCGCGGCGTACCTGTTGAAGAACGGGATCCACGAGCTCCAGGAGATCGGCTGGATCCCAGCCGTGTCCGGGCTTCAGCCCGCGGCGTGGATCGCCTACCTGGGGGTGACCGGATTCTTGTTCTTCCGGCCCCAGCCGGCCCCGGTGCCCGGGGAGCCGGCCCGGACCTGACTCACAGCGTGGTGACGGCCCCGTTCTTCAGCTCGATGGGGGTGAAGGACACATTGTCGGTCTCGTCGGTCTCGAACAGGCGGTCGTCGGGGTCGGCGATGATGACCACCGCGTAGCGTCCGTCGGGGACGTCGTCGATCAGGATCTGCTGACCGTCCAGGGAGGACACGTAGGTGTCCCTCCAGTACGGGGAGATGCCCTGGATGGCCAGACCGCTGAAGCCGCCCGAGCAGGTCAGGTACAGGGGATGGGGCTGGCTGTAGATGGGGCTGGGCGAGGGCTGGTCCTGGTCATAGTCCAGGAGGCAGAACGCAGCCTTGCCGCCGTCCGCGGCCAGACCCGAGGGGCTCATGTCCGGGGTGCCGTCGGGCAGGAGCGTGCGGAGCTCGTACTTCGCGTAGTCCTGGAAATGGTAGTGGAGATGCGTCTGGTGGTACACGAACCGGCCCACCGGACGCCGGGCCTGACAGGTCCGGTCCGCGGCCCACATCACGCACTGGTACGACAGGAAGGTCCGCTCGGTGTCCCCCTCGGGCATGCCCGAGAGCTCCAGCCCGTACAGGCCGCGGTTGGCCGTGGACACCGACAGCCGGAGCGCGGTGCCGCTGGTCCCCGGGTCGGGATTCCCGATGCCCACGTCGAACGGCGGGAGGGGCACCAGGTTGGGCAGCTCGGAGGCTTCGTACCCCTGGGCGCAGGCGTTGTAGAGCGCGGTTCGGATCGGCCAGTCGGGGGTCGACGGAGGGAGAGTGTTCTGCCCGGTCCGGAAGTAACCGCCGGACCACGGGCGCCAGATCCGCTGACGGCAGTACGAGTCCACGATCATCCAATCGCGCTCACCGGCGGGCCGGGCCATGGGCTGGGCCTGGCCCAGCAGCGGGTCCACGATCCGGGCCTCCTCGGACTGCCAGGCCGCGGTGCCGTTCAGCCGGGCGAAGTAGCTGCCGTGGCCCTCGTGGAGGAACTGCTGCTCCTGGGTGACCACCGGGGTGTTGGTCACCCCGCCGGGGGCCAGGCCCTGGGGCGTGTGCACGGCCCCGTGGAACAGCCGGGTCCGGAGCTCGGGCGCGGTGAGGAGGCCGTCGGACAGCTCGCAGTCGGGGCGGGTCTCGCCGCAGACGAACGGCTCCTCCTCCAGGTCCGGGTCGGGATGCTGGTCGGCGATCACGCCTCCCTGCTGGATCCGGCTGTTGCCGGGGAGGGCCCGGCGGGCCCGGTACAGGGTTCGCCCGTACATCCCGGCCACCACGGGGGTTGCGTTCGAGGTCCCGCTGAAGGTGCCACTCGAGGACACGGTGGTTCCCCCGATGCTCGGATAGCTCCCTCCCACCGAGGCCACGTCGGCCGGCTTGCCCGCCCCCGAGTAGTCCCCGCCGCTGGGGGACACGCCGCCCACGGTGACGATCCAGTCTGGGCCCTCCTGGCTGGACATCAGCGTGCTGTTGGGGACGGTGAACGTGTTGGCCTGGCCGTTCCCGGAGGAGAAGAAGATCGTCTGGCCCCGCTCGCTGGCCTGGCGCTGGATGGCGGTGTCGGAGCCGTCGTAGATGCGGTCCCGCAGGCCGGTGGAGAAGCCGTAGGAGTTCGTGATGACGTCGATCCAGGGCTGCTGCATGGCCCAGGTCAGCGCGTCCTCCTTCTGGGCGCACTTGAGGTTCTCCAGGGGGCAGGGGTTGTAGGTGATGAACACCAGCAGGCACTCCGGGCACGTCCCGTGGAGGTTGCCCACGGCCACCGAGCTGGTGCCGGCCCCGTGGTCGGTGGCGCTGCTGACCACGTCGTTCCCCTCGAAGTCCACCATGCCCACCACCTTGGTCCCCGGGAGCCAGTACAGGTGGGTGGCCTCAGCGGTCGAGGTCTGGACCTGGGCCCACGTGGCGGCATCGGTGGCCTGGAGCGAGGACAGGGACCGGTTCGGGTTGGTCTCGTCCAGGGTCAGGTCCAGGCGGGAGTAGGACGCGAAGCCCGAGGGGTCGGGGAAGCCCGGGAGCCACGTGTCCGGGGCGTCCCGGAGGGGAAGGTCGTTCGAGGGGTCCTGGTCCTGGGCCTGGGGCATCTTGGCGGCCAGGTAGTTCCAGTGATACGGCGTGAACCCGCTATCGATGACGGCCACCACCACGGCGTCGTTGCGCCCGTCCCGGATGGGGGTGGAGGCTCCGGCCGGGGCGCTCAGCACGGGGACCAGGGCCAGGACGGCGGCCCACGCGGCGAGGGTCGGTCGGAGGCGCATGGGGAGGACTTCACCGCCGGCCTCCGGGAACCCTTTGTGCATCTGCCCAAAGCCGGCAGGTCAGGTCCTGGGGGTCCAGCTGGCCGTGTGGCCGTCGGGCGGCTGACGCTGGCCGTCCGAGCCCCGGTCTGACGTCTCCCACGGCGCCGCTCCGGGGGCGACGGACGACGTGCAACGCGTTTTGGCGAACAATTCCGCGGTATTTCGTGCGCATGCCAGGCCGCCACGACCTGCATCTATGCGTAGGACATGCTGGGGGGCAACACTTTCCATCCGGTTGACACGGGAGGGGTCGCCTGCTAGTTTTCGCCTCGGTCCCGAGCGGCCGGAGGGATCGAGGCGACGAGGCGAGACCTTTCGGGGTCGCGCCACCGGCGTCGAGGTTACGCCGAAGGTTGCTCGGGACCAAATCTTGGACGGGTCCGGGGAGCTGAGTAGATAACGCTCGCGTATGGGGAAGGCGTGAGCGGTACCAAAGGCTCTCCGGACCCGTCCTTCGTTTGTTCAGCCGGCCACCACGATCACGCCGGTCATCCCGCGGTCCAGGTGGTACGTGCACCGGAGGGTGATGCGGCCCGGTCCCGGCACCAGTTCGCCGGCCGGTCCCAGGCTGATCCGCTCCCCCGGCTGGATGTCACGGGAGAACCCGATATCGGCCAGGGTCACGTTATGGACGTTCCGGCCCTGGTTCGAGACCACGACCTCGCGCTCGGGGGCCAGGGGATCCGTGGGGTGGGCGTCGTGGAAGTGGTAGTCGATAGCTGAGATCACCCACGGGGCATCGGGGTCCCGGGGCAGGCTCCGGGGGCCCTCGGGGCGGTCGTCTCCGCAGGACGCCGCGGAGAGGGCCAGGAACAGGGCCAGGAGCCGGCTCACGACAGGACGCGGGCCAGGAACCGCCGGGTCCGGGGATGGCTGGGCCTGTCGAAGATGGCCTTCGGATCTCCGTCCTCCACGATCACGCCCTCATCGATGAAGATCATGCGGGTGCCCACGTCCCGGGCGAAGCCCATCTCATGGGTGACCACGACCATGGTCATGCCCTCCTCGGCCAGGCGCTTCATGACCTCCAGGACCTCCCCCACCAGCTCCGGGTCCAGGGCCGAGGTCACCTCGTCGAACAGGACCAGCGTGGGCCGCATGGCCAGGGCCCGGGCGATGGCCACCCGCTGCTGCTGGCCCCCGGAGAGCTGCCCCGGGTAGCTGTCGGCCTTCTCCACCATGCCCACGTGCTCCAGCTCCTGCATGGCCCGGTGGCGGGCCTCGTGCTCCTTCAAGCCGAGGACCTTCTCCAGGGCCAGGGTGATGTTCTGAAGGGCGGTCTTGTGGGGGAACAGATTGAAGGCCTGGAACACGATCCCGATGTGGGTCCGGACCTCGTTGAGGTCCGTGCGGACGTCCGTGATGTCCCGGTCCTCGAACAGGACCCGGCCCGAGGTGGGCTCCTCGAGCATGTTCATGGTCCGGAGCATGGTCGACTTCCCCGACCCCGACGGTCCGATGATGACCAGGACGTGACCGGGTTCCACGATCATATCGATCCCCCGCAGGACGTGGTTGGAACCGAACCACTTGTGGACGCCCTCCAGGCGGAGCACCGGCTGGCTCATGCCACCGACACCAGTCCGCTGCGCAGCCGGCGCTCCACCGCGTTGACCAGGGCGATCAGCGGAAGGGTGACCGCCAGATAGGCGACCGCCGCAGCGATGAAGAACGTGCCGTTGAACGTGTCCGAGTAGCCGGTCCGGGCCACCGTGAAGATCTCGTACTCGGCCTCGGTGAGCCCGATGACGATGATCAGGGCCGTGTCCTTGATCAGGATCACGAACTCATTCATCAGCGGCGGGATCACCCGCCGGAAGGCCTGCGGGATCACCGCGTAGCGCATGGCCTGGAAGTAGGACATGCCCAGCGACCGGGCCGCCTCCATCTGCCCGCGCTCGATCGACTGGATGCCGGCCCGGAACACCTCGGAAGCATAGGCCCCGGTGTTGAGGGCGAACACGATCACCGCGATCCAGAACCCGCTCAGCTCCCGGAGGCCGAACGCGATCCGGAACACGAAGAAGAAGAAGCCCAGTTGGAAGATCAGCGGGGTCCCTCGGAAGAAGTTGATGTAGGAGATGGCCGGGGCCCGCACCGTGCGTCGCTTGGAGATCACCAGCACGGCCAGGACGATGCCCAGCATGATCCCCCCCAGCTCGCCGAGGGCGGCCAGCTTGAGGGTATTGACGGCTCCGCCGACGAAGGCTCCCCCGTACCCCTCGAGCTTCTCGACGTTCAGGAAGTGGAACGTCAGTCGCTCGGGATCCCCGCTCCGGAGGACCATGAACACCAGGGCCAGGGCCACCGCCTGGATGCCCAGGACGGCCCCCGCGATGGCCTGCTCACGGCTCCGCTTGGTGGGCATCCGCCGGAAGCTCCCGAAGCCGGCCAGGATGGCCACAGCCCCCAGGATGAGGCCCAGGGTGAGGCTCAGGCCCATGGAGGGGGCTCCGAAGGCCTCGACGACCCGCTCGTAGGGCGTGAACCCGCGCCGGGCCACGATGATGACCGGGACCACCAGACAGGCCAGGATGGCGGCCACGCCCAGGCCGAGGACGGCCACCGACCCGGGCACCTCCACCCCCTCCCGGACCCACTGGCTCGGGGTGCGCTGGGGGCGTTCCGGGGTGGGCATCCCGTCCGGCGTAGGAGGGTCCGCGCCC
>DASWKD010000147.1:0-1792 GCA_036396815.1 Actinomycetota bacterium
GGACCAGGTCGAGGGACCGGAGCACCGGCTGAGCCACCCGCAGCTCGTCGAAGGCCGGGTACCGGAGGTCGCGCTCGACCGCGAAGACCAGGTCGATGTGCAGGTGCTCGTCCGGGCCCCGGAACGGGGGGAACAGCAGGGCGTACAGCACCAGAACGATCCCGTGGAGCGCGGTGATGAGCCACACGACGCGGGGGATCGACCGGCGTGCACCATCCATCGCCTGTTCGGAAGGAGCCGGCATGACCGGGTGGCATGATATCGGGACCCGGCCGGCGGAGTACCCTGCGCGCATGACCGAGCGATCGTCGGGCCTGCGGGCGTGGACGCGAACAGAGCTCTCCGGCTTGCTGGAGATCCTGGCCCTCACGGGCTTCGCCGTGGCCCAGCCGGTCCTGGACGTGTTCGGCCGGAGCCCGGAGACCTTCGTGTTCCGGGGCGCAGGTCCCGTGGAGGTGGTGGGGTTCGCCCTGCTGGTGACCGCGGTGCCCCCGGTGGCCCTGTGGGCGGCGGCCCAGACGGGGTGGATGGGCGGGCACCGGGGCCGCGCGGTGTCTCAGGCCCTGGTCCTGGGCGTCCTGCTGGTGATCGTGGCCACCCAGGTCCTCAAGCGCCTGACCCCGCTGCTGGGCGCGCCACTGCTGCTGGGCGGGACCGCTGCCGGAGCCGCGGTGACGGTGGCCTTCGTGCGGCGCCGGACCCTGCGGGCCTGGCTCCGCTGGCTGGCGCTGGCCCCCGTGGTCTTCGTGCTCCTCTTCCTGCTGGTGTCGCCGGTGTCCCGGCTCCTGCGTCCGGCACCCGCGGCGACCTCGGGCGGCCGGGCCGCGCCTGTGCCGGTGGTCATGATCATCCTGGACGAGTTCCCGCTGCTTTCGCTGGTCGGCCCGGACGGCCGCATCGCCGCGGACCGGTTCCCGAGCTTCGGCGCGCTGTCCCGGGGGTCCACGTGGTTCAGGAACTACACGACGATCGAGCGGCACACCCTGTTCGCCGTCCCCACCATGCTCACCGGGACGAGGATCGAGGACCGTTCGAAGGCCCCGGTGGCGTCCGATCATCCGGACAACCTGTTCACCCTGCTGGAGGGAACCCACGACCTCGAGGTGTTCGAGACCCTGACCGGCCTGTGCGCATCCTGCGGACGGGAACGGCCCCAGGCCGAGCGCCGGGGCGGCCTCACCGCCCTGGTCCGGGATGCGGCCGGCATCTGGGGCGACCTGTCGCTACCGGAACGGGTCACGCGCGACGTCTCCGCGCAGTTCGCCGATGAGGGGAACTCGCCCCGGGACCCCGGTCGCAGCGTGCACGGCCTCCGGTCTTTCAAGCGGTTCACCCGGGCACTCAAGCGCCACGACCGGCCGGCCCTGTACTTCCTGCACCTGATGCTGCCCCACACCCCGTGGCGAACGTTCCCCTCGGGGGTCCGGTACGAGACGCCCGGCGGGAACACCGAGCTGCCCCTCGAGGACTCGGACCTGGGACCCGTGTGGAGCGATGAGCCCTGGCCCGTCCAGCTCACCCGCCAGCGGCACCTCCTCCAGGTGGCATACACCGACCGGCTGGTGGGACAGCTGATCCGGCGGCTCAAGGAGACCGGCCTGTACGACCGCAGCCTCGTGATCATCACGTCGGATCACGGGGTGGGCCTCCACCCCGGCCGCCCCCACCGGCTGACCGCGACCCGGTCCAACCTTCACGAGGTCCTGTGGGTCCCCCTCTTCGTCAAGACGCCGGGCCAGCGGGCCGGCCGCATCGACGACCGCAACGTGGACGCCACCGACCTCCTGCCCAC
>DASWKD010000148.1:0-2792 GCA_036396815.1 Actinomycetota bacterium
CCGCACGTGTGACGGAACTGCCAGAACGAGATGATCACGTATGCCGCCATGACCAGCGCGGCCGAGCCCGAGGCCAGCCCGTCCAGCCCATCGGTGAGGTTCACCGCATTCGACGTGGAGGCCAGGATCAGGAACACCCAGATCACGAAGGCCACCGTCCCCAGATCCACGCCCGTGGAGCGGATGAAGGACAGCTCGGTGGACTGGTCGGTCAGCCGGGTGAGGCCCAGGGCGAACAGGACGGCGATCAGACCCTGGCCGGCGATCTTGGCCGTCTTCCCGATCCCCAGAGAGTGCCGGTCCGCCCGGCGGATCTTCAGCAGGTCGTCAACGAAGCCGATCAGCCCGAAGCCCACCGCGGCCAGGACCACCAGCACCGCCGTGCGGGTCAGGGGTCCCAGGGTCAGCGTGGCCACCAGGTACGCGAAGACCATGGCCCCGATGATCACCAGCCCACCCATGGTGGGGGTCCCCATCTTCTCCAGGTGCTGGGGATAGTGGGGGCCCGGCTCCCGCACCCGCTGGCCCCACCCCACCGCCCGGAACAGGCGGATGGCCACCGGCGTGCCCAGCAGGGTGGCCACCAGCCCCAGCGCCGCGGCCACCAGGATGCTGGTCACCCGCCCGCCCCCAGCGCCACGGCCATCCGCTCCAGGCTCGCCCGCCGCGACGCCTTGAGCAGGACCACGTCCCCCGGCCGGGCCCAGGCCCGGACCGCCTCCACGGCCTCGTTCACGGAGCCCACCACCACCACGTGCTCGCGTTCCGCGCCCTCCCGCTCCGCGCCGGCGGCGATCCGGGCCGCCCCCGCCCCGACCACCACCATGTGGTCCACACCCAGGCGCACGGCGAGCTCCCCCACCCGCTCGTGCTCGCGGTCGGCGCTCTGGCCGAGCTCAGCCATCTCTCCCAGGACGGCCACGCACCGGCCGTCTCCGCGGATCCACACCGCCGCCTTGAGGGCCGCGGCCATCGACATGGGGTTGGCGTTGTAGGCGTCGTTCAGGATGCGAAGGCCGTCCATCGTCTCCGAGATCTCCATGCGCCACGGCGAGACCTCGGCGTCCTTCAGGGCCGCCGCGCATTCGGCGGGCGACAGGCCAAGGGCCAGCCCCACGGCCGCCGCGGCCAGCGCGTTGCTCACCATGTGCTCGCCGGGGACACCCAGCTCCACGGGCTCCCTGCCGGCTGCGGCCACCAGCGTGAACCGTCCGGAGCCCAGCTCGTCCAGGCGCACGTCCTCGGCCCTGACGTCGGCCTCCGGGCTCAGCCCGTAGCCGGTGACCGCGGCGGCGGTGCGGCCGGCGAAGCCCCGAACCACGGGGTCGTCCACGTTCAGCACCGCCGTGCCGTCCACCGGGAGGGCCTCCGGGAGCTCCGCCTTGGCCTGGGCGACGGCCTCCAGCGACCCGAACATCTCCAGGTGGGCGGGGCCCACGCCGGTGACGATGCCGATCGTGGGCCGGGCCACGTCGCACAGCAGGGAGATGTGCCCGGGCCCGCGGCTGCCCATCTCGCACACCACCACATCGGTCTCCGGACCCGCGGCCAGGAGGGTCAGCGGAACACCCACCTCCGTGTTGAACGAGCGCCTGCTGGCCACCACCCGGAACCGGGACGCCAGGACCGCCGCGGTCAGGTCCTTCACCGAGGTCTTGCCCACCGAACCCGTCACCCCGACCACGGTCCCCGGCAGGGTCCGGCGGGCCTCCCGCCCCAGGTCCAGCAGGGCCCGGGCCGGATCGTCCACCACCACCGACGGGACCGCGGGCTCCGGGCGCCTGCCCAGCACCGCGACCGCCCCGCGCGCGACGGCTTTCGGCGCGAACGCCTGACCGTCGGACCGGTCGCCCACCAGAGCCACGAAAAGGTCGCCGGGCTCGACGTCCCGGCTGTCGGTTGCCACCCCGGTCACCTCCACGTCCTGGCCGTGGATCGTGCCCCCGGTGACCCGGGCCATCGCGCTCAGCCGGGTCGGCATCATCCCCGCCCCTCCAGCTCCTCGGCGGCCACGATCCGGTCGTCGAACGGGATGGTGCGGTCGGCGAACTCCTGTCCGGTCTCGTGGCCCTTCCCGGCCACCACGACCACGTCGCCGGGGGCCGCTTCGCGCAGCGCCGTGCGGATGGCCGCCCGCCGGTCCACCTCCATCACGTACCGGCCCCCGCCCTCCTTGGCCCCCGGCTCGATCTCCTCCAGGATGGCGGGCGGGTCCTCTGACCTGGGGTTGTCGCTGGTGATCACGGTGAGGTCCGCCACCGAGGTGGCCTCGCGCCCCATCAGGGGCCGCTTGCCCCGGTCCCGGTCCCCCCCGCAGCCGAACACCACGATGACCCGCCCCCCGGTCAGGCCGCGGGCCGCCTGGAGCACGTTGCGGAGGCTGTCGGGGGTGTGCGCGTAGTCCACCAGGACCTGGAAATGCTGGCCCCGGTCCACGGGCTCCATCCGCCCCGGCACGCCCCGGACGGTAGCGATCCCCGCGACCGAGGTCCGGTCGTCCACACCGATCTGCCGGGCCGCGCCCAGGGCGGCCAGGCTGTTGTGCACGTTGTAGTGGCCCCGCAGCGCCGAGCGGACCTCGAGCTTCCCCACGCGGTAGGACAGGCCGTCCGGCAGGAGCGCCACATCGGTGGCCTGCAAGTCGGCGCCGTCGGTCAGGCCGTAGGTGATGGTGGGGAGGCCATCGGAGGCCAGCCGGCGGCCCTCGGGGCTGTCGTGGTTCACCACCCCACGGTCGCTGAGCTCCTCGTTGAACAGCCGGGCCTTGGCCAGGAAGTAGGCCTCCATCGTCC
>DASWKD010000149.1:0-1743 GCA_036396815.1 Actinomycetota bacterium
GGGCGTGGTCAACGTGCTGCCCGGCCCGGGCGGCGAAGCCGGCGAGGCCCTGGTCACCTCACCGCTGGTGGACAAGGTCACGTTCACCGGGTCCACCGAGGTCGGTGTGCGCATCATGCAGCTGGCCGCGGGAACGGTGAAGAAGCTGACCCTGGAGCTGGGCGGCAAGTCGCCGTCGATCGTCCTGGACGACGCCGACCTGGACTACGCGGTGGAGGGCGTGCTGTGGGGCGTGTTCTTTCACCAGGGGCAGGTGTGCTCGGCCGGGACGCGGCTGTTCCTCCAGCGGGGCCTGGAGGACGCCTTCCTCCCAGCCCTCACCGAGAAGGCCGCCGCCCTCAAGGTGGGTCCGGCCCTCGACCCCGCGTCCCAGATGGGCCCGGTGATCTCGGCCGGACAGCTGGAGACGGTCGAGCGGTACGTGGAGCTCGGGGTGAAGGAGGGCGCCGAGGTCGCGGCCGGCGGCCAGCGGGTGACCGTGGAAGGCCACGAGGGCGGCTACTACCACGCGCCCACCATCCTGACCGGGGTGGACAACTCCATGACGGTGGCCCAGGAGGAGATCTTCGGCCCGGTGCTCTCGGTGATCCCCTTCGACGACGACCAGGAGGCCGTGCGCCTGGCCAACGACTCGATGTACGGCCTGGCCGGCGCGGTGTGGAGCGGCACCGTCCCCCGGGCGGTGAAGATCGCCGAGGCCCTCCGGACCGGGACCGTGTGGATCAACGACTACCACATGATCAACCCGCGGTACCCCTTCGGCGGGTACAAGCGGTCCGGGGTGGGACGGGAGCACGGCTCGATCGGCTTCAACGAGTACCGAGAGGTCAAGCACATCCACGTGGACCTGGCCGGGGAGCGGAAGAACCACCCCTGGTGGGACACCCTGCTGGGCTAGCTCAGACGGCGACCGGAGCCCGGGGAACGCGCTCCCGCACCCGGTGCCGCCCGCGGGATGAACCCAGGACGGCCCGGCACACCAGGGCCGCCCCCAGCAGGAGGCCCCCCGACAGCGCGTAGGTCGGTCGGATGCCCACGTTGGTGCCCATCCATCCGGAGATGCTCACCCCGATCAGAAACGCCCCGTGGAACACGGCCTCGGACGCGGCCATCACCCGACCGCGGAGGGCGTCGGGGGTTCGCTCCTGAAGCATGGAGTCGTAGGACACGGAGCCCATCCCGTTGGCGGCCCCCGAGAGGACCCACAGGAACAGGATGGCCGACAGGCTGTCCGACCGCGAGGCCTGGAGGACCGTGAGGCCGACCACGGCGATGGCCACGGACAGGATGCGCTCACGACGCCATCGGCGAGCCGCGGCGGGCGCGGAGAACGAACCCAGCAGCATCCCCAGCCCCCACGCCCCGCCGAGGAGGCCCAGGGCCTCGGTGGGCAACCGCAGCTCCTGTACCACGAACAATGGCTCCAGCGGCGTGCGGAGGGTGGAAGCCAGCATCACGAACCCGATGACCATGAACGCCCCCCGAACCAGGGGCGTGGCCAACGAGTACCGGAAGCCCTCGACCAGCGCGGCCACGGGACGCGCGGTGTGGCGCTCGCGGGTCTGGGTGATCCGGCTCCTGGCGATGAGCAGCGCCGAGATGACGAACGAGCAGGTGTTGACGGCGAACGCCGGCCGCGGGCCCAGCCGGGCCACGAGGAGTCCGCCGAGGACCGGTCCGGCCATCACCGCGAAGTTGTACGTGGCGGCGACCAGCGCATTGGCCGCTACCACTCGTCCCTTG
>DASWKD010000150.1:0-2452 GCA_036396815.1 Actinomycetota bacterium
CGCGGGGGGCTCCGGCGGCGCGAAGGGCTGGGGCGCAGCGGGTTCGGACGGGATGCCCATCGGGGGATCCCGAGGCGGAAGCGGTGCCTCTCGCACCGGGGGCGTGGCCACCGATGCTTCGGGGGTGGCTTCCTCGGGGACCCGAAGGACCCGGGCCACCTCCTCCAGCACCTCCTCCGCGGGATCCGGCTCGGGGGCGGCCTCGGGCTTGACCTCACGATGGAGGGGCATCCGGGAACGGCGCCCGGCGGGCGGGGCTGGAGCCGCCGACCCCGACTGCTGGCGGGCCTCCTCGGCCGCCCGCAGGGTGGCCTCCATACGGTCCAGGAGCAGGCCGGCCTTGGCCGACGCGGTCCCCACCACGATGCACGCGTAGGCGCCCCGGCGAGCGAACACCCACACCTCGTCGGTCATGACCAGGAAGCCGCGTTCGGGATCACCCACCGCCCCCAGGCGGCTCCAGGCCTCCCGGGCCCGCTCCTCGCCTCCCTGGGGGTAGGCCCCGAGCGTCAGGCCGTCGCGGCTGACCAGCAGGCAGGCCCGCACCTCATCAAGGCCGGCAACGGCTCTGGCCACGAGCCCGGAGAAATCGACGCCATCCATAGGTCCCACACACGTTGTCGGTCGGGTCGGGGGGGACCTTGAGGACGCACGGCCGAAGCCCACCCGAAGGGCGCGAAACGGTCCCTCAGCCCTGGACCTCGTCCTTGACCCGGAGGAACTCCTCGTAGGTCTCGGTGAACCGGTGGCTCCCGTCCTCCAGCGCGATGTAGAACAGGAAGTCCGTGCTGGCCGGCCGGAGGGCCGCCTCCAGGGAGGCCAGGCCGGGGCTTGCGATCGGGGTCGGCGGCAGGCCGTCGTGGAGGTAGGTGTTGTACGGGCTCTCGTACTCGTAGTCCTGGTAGGTCAGGCGAGGCTTGTGCTCGGGCAGGGCGTACTGCACGGTGGCGTCGATCTGCAGGCGCATGCCCTCGCGGAGGCGGTTGTAGATCACCGAGGCGATCTTGCCCCGGTCCCGGTCCACCCGGGCCTCGCGCTCGATCAGCGAAGCCACGATGACCACCTGGTACGGCTTCAGCCCCAGCCGGTCCGCCCGCTCCCACGGCAGGGCCCCCGCTTCCTCCTCGAACTGCCGCAGGAGGCGCTCGATCACCGCGTCGGCATCCGGGTCCGGGGGGAACTCGTAGGTCTTGGGAAACAGGAACCCCTCCACGCCCTTCCCGGCCTTGGTCAGGTAGGGGGGGAGGGTGTGGCCGCCGCCCGCGGCGTCCCGCAGGAAGGCCTGGGGCTCGATGGGGAAGACTCCGCCCACGCGCTCCGCCACCTGGTCCACCCGGAGGCCCTCGGGGATGGTCAGCGTGACGGTCTCCTCCGGGGCGGGGCCTCTCGACAGCGCGTCGAGGGCCTCCTGCGGGCGGATGTTGGTCCGGAGGTCATACTCCCCGGCCTGGATGGTGGCCCCCTGGAGACGGGCCACCAGGCGGAAGGCCAGCGCGGAGCGGACCACGCCGGCCCGTACCAGGATCTCGGACACCTCGGCGGCGGTTACGCCCCGGGGGATCACCACGGTGACCGGCCGGGAGAGGCCTGAGGCCCCGGTGGCCCACAGGTAGAAGCTCCCCGCGCCCGTCCCCAGCAGCCCGAACAGCAGGATGAGGATCACCAGGGCCCGGGCCGCCCCTCGCTTCCCGTCCGCATGCCGTCCCCTCATGGCGCCTGAGGATATCGCAGGGGTCGTTCAGCCCCCGGCCAGGAAGCGCTCCAAGATCAGGGCCGCCGCGGCCTGGTCGACCACCGCCCTCGTCCGCCGTCCCGCTCCGGCCCTCCGGAGGTCCCGCTCGGCCTCCACGGTGCTCAGGCGCTCGTCCTGGAGGCGGACCGGGACGTCGAGGACCGCCCGCAGGCCGTCGGCGAACTCCTCCGCCCGGGAGGCCGCGGCCCCTCGCTCGCCTTTCAGGGTCAGGGGGTGCCCCACCACCACCTCGGTGACCTCCCGCTCCCGGACCAGGTCGGCCACCGCCCGCAGGTCGTGTGGCGCCCCGGCCACGGTGATGGTCCCCGCGGGAAGAGCCACGGTCCGGTCCGGATCGGACAGGGCCACCCCGATGCGGGCCTCCCCCACGTCCAGGCCCAGGACCCGGCCGGTCACGAGGCGCCGAGGAGCGATCCCAGGCGCGCGGGGATCCCGGCCAGGGCCTCGTCCAGGCCGCCGGCCTTGCCGCCCCCGGCGATGGCCAGGTTGGGTTTGCCGCCCGCTCCCCCGCCGATGGCCGCGGCCGCCCCCTCCAGGAGGGCGGGCGCGGTTACCCCCGCATCGATCAGCGGCTTGGTGCACGCCGCCACCACCTGGGCCTTGCCGCCATCTGCCACGCCGAGGACCACCGCCCCGGGCCCGGAGGCCAGGCGGTCCCGGAGCTTGATGGCCAGCTCGCGGAGCCCGCCCACGTCCTCG
>DASWKD010000151.1:0-5411 GCA_036396815.1 Actinomycetota bacterium
CAGACCGGCCATCGGGCGGCCGTCCTGCTCCCGCAGGAGGAGCCATGCCGCCGCGTACAGCGCGGCCACCTGGATGACCAGGATGAACGACTCCGGCGAGACGATGAGCCGCTCGGGACGGTAGGCGTCTCCGAACCGGAAGTGCACTGCCACGGACGTGAACAGCGACACGCCGAGCAGACCAGCGCCCACCAGCCGGCCGCGCGCGCCCTCCGCACCCCGGCTGAGGACGATCAGCACTACCGCCTCCACGGCCCATGCCGCGGCCACCCACCGGCCCTGGAGCTCCATCGGTATGAGTACCGTCACGAACATGACCGCTGCCCCATACATCGCCATGGCCAGGGGACGCCGGCCGGCCAGCGTGGACAGCACCCCGAGCACCCCGTGCACGAACGCCATCCCCAGCGTGAACGCCGCGCGCCACGGTTCGTCGGAGACGCTGAGCAGCTCCATCATCACCGCGAGGAGCGCGATGCCGTTGGCGAGAGCCAGCACCTGATCGCCGCCGCGGGTCGGACGTCGCGCGCTTAGCTCAGCCGCGAACAGGTGGATAGTGAAGAGGGCCCAGAACAGCATGGCGAACCCCCGGAGGCTCCAGGGGGCGGGGGAAGCGCCAACGACGGCCTCGAAGCCACCGTCGATGGCCACGGTCGACACCGTGAGCCAGGTTCCCGTGAACGCCAGCCACTCGAGACCCCGCCACCGCCTGCGCAGCCCAAGGACAAGCACACCGGCATCCAGGATCAAGATGTAGGTCAGCATCCCGCTCGGGATCTCGAGGCCATCCGCCAGGAACGGGTTCAGGAAGCCACCGATCACCGTCAGGGCGGCGAGCGGCTGGGAGTCGTGACGGATGGCGATGGCCACCCCGCCGGCGGTGATCACGGCGAACGAGGCGAACGCCGTGACCGGCAGGACCAGTCCGTACAGCGAGTAGGCCGCCCACACGGCCAGCGTGAGGACGCCCAACCCTCCTGCGCTCACGGCCTGTGCCAGGCCGGGCCAGTCACGCCGCCGGCTGACCTCGCCGGCAACCAGCATGGCGAGGCCTGCCAGCACGCCGATGGCCACTCGGGCGGCAGGTCCGATCAGCCCCCGCTCGACCGCGTAGGAGAAGGCGAAGCCGGCCCCCAGAAGCAGGGCGAGCGCCCCCAGCCGAGCGAACCACGTGCCGACCAGCCGGACCTCGGACTCGGGATCGGCCGCCCTGGAAGCGGTGGCCATCGGCCGGGCTCCGGCGGGGGCGGCCGCCAGGGCCGCTGCCCCGTGCTGGCCGGCGTCGCCGGACTGATCGGCCGGGGCGAGCTCCTCGGGCAAGCCCCAGGTCCAGACGTGGACGTCCCTGGCCCACCTCTTCAGGTCTCGCATGTCGCTCTCCAGCCGTTCGACGCGCGAAGCGAGTGACTCGTCGTTCTCGTCCATGGCCGGGCTCCTTCCGTCCCGATGAGTATCGGCACCCAGGGGCGTCATGGGAAGGGGGAAAACCGGGCTGGCCCATGTCTCGATCTCGGCCATCGTCGGGACGACGCGGCTGAGCAGACGTCTCAGGCGGGGGCGGCGGCGAAGCCGGGGCGGGTCTCACGGAGCGGCTCCACCGCGCCGCAGAACGGGCCGTCCGGCTCCTCGCGCATGGTCGAGCGGCCCATCGTTCGGACCACCTTGTCGGGCCGCACCTGGACCAATCCGTCCCGGATCCGGACGGCCACCCGGTCCATGTCGCTGGACGCCGGGCCATCGGCGTACCGGCCCAGCCGGTCGAACATCTCGCCGTGCGGCCCGACGAACCATCCCGACGACTCGCAGAACAGGACCCGGTCCCCGGCCACGTGCTGGGCGTCGGGCAGCAGGGCCACCGGCTTCGGCTCCTCCCACACCACGAACAGTCGCAGGTCCTCCCGATAGACGACGCCGGCCGCGCGCGCGGCCTCGACCGTGCCCACGGTGTCCCACCCGCTCCGGAGCAGGCTGGACATCACGGCCACCACGATCAGCCCCACCAGGAGGACCAGGGAGCTGGCCCCGCGCCGCCGCCGGCGGAGCGTATCCACCACATCCGGTGGGGGGCGCTCCACCTCACCCCACCTTCTTGAGTGGAGCGAAGGCCAGCAGCAGGCGCTTCTCGCCCTCGTCCTCGAACATCACCAGCGCCTCGGCGTCCCGCCCCATCCCCGAGATGGAGACCACCACGCCCTCCCCGAACACCTCGTGCCGGACCGTGTCCCCCGCGCTGACCTCGGGGATGGCGGCCAGAGCCTGCTCCTCGCGCTTCTCCACCACCGTGTCGTCGCCGAGCTCCTCGATCAGGTCCGAGGGGATCTCGTTCAGGAACCGCGACGGCGGGTTGTAGCTCGAGGCCCCGAACAGCGACCGGGACCAGGCGTGGGTCAGGTACAGCCGGCGGCGGGCCCGGGTGATGCCCACGTAGGCCAGGCGCCGCTCCTCCTCCAGCTCCGCGGAGTCGGTCATCGATCGGTAGTGCGGGAACACGCCGTCCTCCAGCCCGATCATGAACACGACGTCGAACTCCAGGCCCTTGGCGTTGTGCATCGTCATCAGCGACACCGAGCCCGCGGTCTCGTCGTACTCGTCCTGCTCGGTGACCAGGGCGATCTGCTCCAGGAACTCCGAGAGGCCTCGGTCGGGGAACCGGGCCTGGAACTCCGCCCCCACGCCCACCAGCTCCTTGAGGTTCTCCTTGCGCGTCTCGGCCTCCACCGTGCGCTCGGCGTCCAGCTCCGCCCAGTACCCGCTCTCGGTGAACGCGGCCTCCACCATCCGGGCCGGGCCGGCGCCCTCGGCTGCGAGCGCCTCCAGACGGTCCATGACCTCCACGAACCCCCGGATGGCGCCCAGGGCCCGGGGCGAGAGCAGGGCGATCTCCTCGGCCCGGCGGGCGGCCTGGATCAGCGTGATGCCCTCGTCTCGGGCGAAGGACTCCAGGACGGCCACCGTCTGGTCCCCGATCCCTCGCTTCGGCGTGTTGATGATCCGCCGGGCCGACACCACGTCCTGCGGGTTGACCAGGACCTTGAGGTAGGCCGTGATGTCCTTGACCTCCCGGCGCTCGTAGAACCGGACGCCGCCGATCACCCGGTACGGGATGCCAGCTTTCATGAACACGTCCTCCAACACGCGGGACTGGGCGTTGGTCCGGTAGAACACGGCCACGTCCGCGTATGCATGCTCGGCCTGGTCCTGGACCAGCCGCTCGACCTCGGTGGCCACGAAGAAGGCCTCGTCGTGCTCGTTGTCCGCCTTGTGGCGGACCACGGGGTGGCCCGTGTCGGAGTCCGTCCACAGGTTCTTCGGCTTGCGCTGGAGGTTGTGGTCGATCAGCGCGTTGGCCACCTCCAGGATGGTCCGGGTGGAGCGGTAGTTCTGGTCCAGGATGAACTCCGTGGCGTCGGGGTAGTCGTTCTCGAAGTCCAGGAGGTTCTGGATGGTGGCCCCGCGCCACGAGTAGATGCCCTGGTCCGCGTCGCCCACCACGCACAGGTTCCGGTACCTGGCGGCCAGCAGGTTCACCAGGTGGTACTGGGCCCGGTTCGTGTCCTGGTACTCGTCGATGTGGATGTAGCGGAAGCGCTCCTGGTAGTGCTCCAGGACCTCGGGGCGGTCGCGCAGGAGCTTGACGGTGCGCATGATCAGGTCGTCGAAGTCCACCGCACCCGCATCGTGGAGGCGTCGCTGGTACGCGGTGTACGCGTCTGCCACCATCCGCTCGTACCAGGACCCGGCCTGCTCGGCCACCTGTCGCGGGTACAGCATGTTGTCCTTGGCCTTGCCGATGGCCGCCTTGACCGCTCGCGGCGGGAACCGCTTCTCGTCCACGTTCATCTCCTTGAGGACGATCTTCAGCACGCGCTGGGAGTCGGCCTCGTCGTAGATCGTGAACGAGGACGGCAGCATGAGGTGCTCGTGCTCGCGGCGCATGATCCGGGCGCACGCCGAGTGGAAGGTGAGGACCCACATGGCCTTGGCCACCCCCGCCCCAACCAGGGACTGCACCCGCTCGGCCATCTCCTGGGCGGCCTTGTTCGTGAACGTGATGGCCAGGATGGCCCCCGGCCGGATGCCCTTCTCCTTGATCAGGTACGCGATCCGGTGGGTGAGGATCCTGGTCTTGCCCGAGCCGGCCCCGGCCACGATGAGCACCGGGCCGTCCGTGTGCAGGACGGCCTCACGCTGGACGGGGTTGAGCGGCTCAAGGAGGGGGGACTCCACGGGCCGATTATAGGTCCGCGTTCTGACCCCCTTTCCGCCTAGGATTCCCCCGTGATGCGAGCCTTGTCCGTCGGCGTGATGGCCGGCGGGCTCTCCGGGCTGTTCGGCGTGGGTGGCGGGGTCCTGATCGTCCCCGGCCTGGTGATGCTGTCGGGGATGCGGCAGCACGTGGCCCACGGGACCTCGCTGGCGGCCATCGTGCCCATCGCCACCGGCGGCGTGATCGGATACGGGCTGGAAGGAGCTCTCGACTGGCCGGCCGCAGGGCTGGTGGCAGCGGGGGGAGCGGCCGGCGCCATCCTGGGGGCCCGCCTGCTGGAGCGGGTGCCGGAAGCGCCGCTCCGGCGGGGGTTCGCCTTGTTCATGCTGGTGGCCGCGGCGGCCCTGCTCCTGCACGTGGCCGAGGGGGCCGGACGCGGGCCCCTGACGCCCCCCACCATGGCAGCCCTGGTGGCGCTGGGGATCGTGGCGGGGGTGCTGGCCGGGCTCCTCGGGGTGGGGGGCGGCATCGTGGTGGTGCCGGCGATGATCCTCCTGCTCTCGGTGCCCGACGCTGTGGCCAAGGGCACCTCCCTGCTGGTGATCATCCCCACGGCGGTGGCCGGCACGGTGCAGAACGCCCGGGCCGGGAACGTGGACATCCCGGCGGCCGCGGCGGTGGGCCTGGGAGGGCTGGCGGCGGCCTTCGGCGCGTCCCTGGTCTCGGTTCGCCTCGATCCCCGGTTGTCCAGCGCGCTGTTCGCCGCCCTGCTGATAGCCCTCGCAACACGCCTCCTGCTCCGGCGCTAGAGAAACCCGGATCGTTGTGCAGATGCACAAAGGGAACCGGCCTGCGAGCGGCGAAGGGGACCGGTGAGAACGGAAGCCAGCGAGGTCGGTTGCCGACCATCAGGAGGTGTTCCGGGTGAACCGTTCACGCATCGGGGCTGCTGCCGCCCTGCTCCTCGTCATCGCCTTCGTCCCCGGAGGCCCGGCCGGCGCCCAGGAGGACTGCGGACAGGCGCCCCCCATGGAGCCCTTGACCTTCGAGGCGCCGGATGTCTTCGACACGGTCCGCGCGGGAGGTGAACCGGGCATCGAGACCCTCCCGGACGGGACCCTCCTGTACGCATCACATGCCTCCACCACGCTGTTCTACCGGGACAACATGCCGGACGCCGACTACGCGACGCCGTACACCGGCT
>DASWKD010000152.1:0-2435 GCA_036396815.1 Actinomycetota bacterium
CCGGCTCGGAGAGCTCCGCCGGGCCCGCGAACACGTCGCTCAGGCAGCTCGTCGAGGCGCCGCTGTAGCCGTCGAAGAGCGACCCGAAGTCGTAGTTGCGGTTGTTGTCGACGCCCCAGCTGTCGCGGCGGTTCGGATCGGAGTCCTCGTCGTCGCAGTGGTTCGTCATGTTCCGGCGCTGGGAGGAGAAGTCGTGGCGGCTGTAGTGCGAGCCGTCGGGGTTGTTGGAGGGGACGATGAACACGTCCACCTCCTCGATGATGCGCTGCGTCTCGGGATCGGTGGCCGCGTTCTGGACCAGCCGCTCGGCGGCCTCCAACGCCACCAGCGGCGTGACCCACTCCCGGGCGTGGTCCTGGGCGATGACCAGCACCCCGGTCCTCGGCTCGTCCCGGGGCTCCTTGCCGATACGAAGCGCCCGGACGGGGAACGGCTCGCGGGAGACGGAGGGCGGCGCCTGGAGGAAGTCGGTGAGTGCCACCGGGCCGGTGGCGGCCACGGCTCCCGTGCCCGTGTTCCCCCGGTACGTGTGGGCCGTGACCAGGTCGCCGGCCTCGGCGTTCAGGGCGGCGATGACCTGCTGGGCGGTGCTGCCCGTGGCCAGCTGCACCGTGATCGCGTTGCCGTCGATCGTGACCCCGAGGGGAGCGCCACCCTGCGGGGCCGCGAGCTCCACGGTGATGTCGTTCCCGCCCTCGTGGCCCCAGGCCGTGGAGGACACCACCACCGCCGAGTTGCCGCTCCCCATGGTGGCCTGGGCCTTCCGCCGGTAACCGTTCGTGGTGTGGGGGAGGGTGACCACCTCGGTGATGTCCGGATACTCCTCGGCGATCTGCTCAAGGCGCGCGTACAGCTGCGTGGGGTCCTTGTAGCCGTCGATGAAGTCGGAGCGGTACCCCTCGCCATGGATCAGGGCCTCCACCGGGTACAGCCAGTCCGAGGGGTAGCCGGTGGCGGTCGAGCCGAACGTGCTGACCACCATGACCTGCGAGGGGCGGGCGTCCACGGGGGTGAGGATGCGGTGGTACATGTACACGCCGGAGTCGACGAACGCGCTCATGACCGCGCGGCCGCCGGTCCCCACGACCGTCCCCTCGCCGGCGTCCCACAGCAGGATGAGCTGGGGTGTCGATCCCTGGGTGCTCTTGGCCTCGACGGAGATGAACCCCTGGCCCTTCGTGGTGAAGGAGTCGACGCGGCCGATCTTCACGGAATCGAGGACGAAGGCCGGCCGGTCGAGGTCCGCCAGCAGGGCATCGGCCCGGCGCTGCGACTCGGCGGGGTCCGGCCACCGGAACCCCTGACCGGGGGCCAGGATCCGGGCGCCGAACCTCGTCAGCGCCCTCCGTTGCTCAGGGGTGACCAGGGCGTCGACCTCGAAGCCCGACGGCACACGGGTCAGACCGCCGGTGAGGTCGAACCCGGCGTTCTCCATCGCGTCGAGGCCGGCGCGACCGGGGACGTGGAGGCGGACCAGCGCTGGGAACTCCGGCCGCTCCAGCGGTGAGCGGGCCGGCTCTTCTGCCGGCGCCACGCTGGTCCCCAGGGCCACCAAGGCCAGTCCCAGGATCGCGCTTATCCGCCCTGCCGTCCGTCCGTTCATGTCGCGCCCCTTTCAGCTGTGCCCCGTGGACGAACTACATTTCGCCGCCAGGGTCCGCGATACCTGCCTCGAAGGGAGAGGATCCCTTGTGCATCTGCCCAAAGCCCCACGTCTCCAGAGGGCGCGGGGCCGGGTGGCGGCACGGTTTGGGCATCTGCACAGCAGGTGTCAGGCCCTCGGATGTCGAAGTGACCCCCGATGACCGGATGACGAGGAGGGGGCATGGGCATGGTGCGGGGCGTGGTGGGGATCGGGATGGTGCTGGGACTCCTGTCGCTGCCGGCGGCCGGACTGCAGGCGCAGGTGACGGTCCCCGGTGAGGTGGGCCAGGTCAACCCGATCGCCACGACCGAGGACGAATACCAGCAGTACGGTCGCGTGTTCAGCGATCCTCAAGGATGCCTGGTCAACGGTCCAGGTGGTCCCCAGCCCGACACCTCCCCGTACGCCAAGGGCCTGGCCTGCACGGTGGACTACCTGTCCCTCCAGGAGATCGTGGAGGGCTCGCGGTTCCTGGCCCAGCGGTTCCCCGACCTGGTCCAGGTGATCCGGCTGGACAAGGCGTACGGGCGTCCCGACTTCATGTCGGCCGGCATCGGCCGGGCCATCACCCTGGAAGATGGGCGGCTCAGGCCGTACGGCCGGGACCGGAGCCCCCTGTACATGTTCGCCGTGACGGACAGGAACTCGGAGATCCCCTGGGAGGACCGGGAGCACTTCGTGTTCGGGATGTCTCTCCATGGTCCCGAACCGGCTGGGCGGGAGTCCGGTCCCCGGGCCATGGAGGACCTGGTCACGTGGGCGGCTTGCGAGAAGAGCGATGACCGGGCGG
>DASWKD010000153.1:0-5725 GCA_036396815.1 Actinomycetota bacterium
ACCTCCAGCAGGGGCTCAGCCACTACGTGTACCTCACCCGTGGATCGAGGAACGCGTACACCACGTCCACGAAGAGATTGGCCACCACCACGAAGAAGGCGGCGAAGATCGTCACACCCATCACCGCGGGGAAGTCGGCCACCTGCAGGGATTTGATGGCGTACTGCCCCAGCCCCGGCAGGTTGAACACGGTCTCGGTGATCACCGCCCCGCCCAGCAGGAGACCGAGGTCCAGGCCGAACAGCGTGGCCACGGGGGTCAGGGCGGCCCGGAGCCCGTGCTTGTACACCACCCGGCGCTCCGAAAGGCCCTTGGCCCGGGCGGTGCGGATGTAGTCTTCGCTGAGGGTCTCGATCATGTTCCCCCGGACCATCCGGGCATAGAACGCGGCGTAGGTCAGGGACAGGACGATCCACGGCATCACGAACTCGCCGGACAGCACCGACTCCATCAGGGTGTCGCCGATATCCAGGCCGCTCGACGGAGCGACGCCTAACTTGAACCAGAAGACGAACAGGAACAGCTGGCCCAGCCAGAACACCGGGGCCGACACGCCGATCAGCGCGAACAGCATGCCCAGGCGGTCCCGGAGGGACCGGGGCTTCGTGGCCGACGCGATCCCGATGGGGATGCCCAGCAGGAGCCAGGCCACGGCCCCTCCCGCGGCCAGCGTCGCGGTGACGGGGATCCGGTCGAAGATCTCCTCCTTGACCGGTACGAAGTTGTCGTAGGAGAAGTAGACCTGCTCGTTCAGGAAGAAGCCCGGGAGGGGGATCAGCCCTTTGGCGAACCGCGCGTACTGCACGTACCACGGCCGGTCCAGACCCAGGTTGTGCCGGGCCAGCTCGATGATCCTGGCCGTTGATCGCCGGCCCGCCGCCCGGCGGGCCGGGTCGCCCGGAGGAAGCTTCAGGAAGATCAGGAAGGTCAGCATCGACACGATGAACAGGACCAGCAGGAGGAACAGCGTGCGCCGGATCAGGTATCTGCCCATCGCTCGGATTATCCTCCCAGATGCGTGGAGGGGGGCCCGATGGGGGCCCCCCTCCAGCCGTACGAGGTGTCTAGGCCTCGGCTCCGGCGTCGGCCAGGGCCATGTGGTCCATGGCCGGCTGGCCCGAGAACTGGTCGTACCGGTAGTTCAGGAGCCGGTCGGAGACCACGAAGACGTCGTTGTCCCACAGGTAGGGCACCCAGGGAACGACGTTCTCCATGAGCTCGGTGTCGACGTCCGCCCAGCACTGCAGGCGTTCGTCGCTGACCGGAGCCTCATCGCACTCCTTGAGCTTGGCGTCGACGCCGGGGACCTCGGTGATGTCGTACTTGAAGTCCGCCAGCAGGTCCGGCGCCGCTCCGACCAGCGAGTAGTTGCAGCACGCGTCGGGACCGATGGCCGCCGAACCGAACAGGGGCTCACCGAACGTGGTGGCGTCCGAGTAGTCCTTGCCCCAGCCCGGCCCCAGGCAGATCGCCCATTCCGAGCCCGGGTCCTGGCAGCGCGCGTACATGAAGTTGCTGCGCTCGCCGGACTTGATGTCCAGCTCGATGCCGATGGAGCTGAAGTTGTCCAGCAGCAGGGCGTTCTGGTCGGAGTACGGGAAGGCCTCGTCCTGCGCGCCGATCACGCCCTTGCATGCAGGCGCATCGCACAGGCCGTCGCCGTCCGTGTCGTACTTCGACTGCCGCATCTCCTCCATGGCCGCTTCCACGTCGCCGGTGCCCGCGTTATAGGGGTCGTAGTCCACGAGCTTGTCCCCGATCAGGCTCTCCGGGATGATGTGGCGGGCCAGCTCACCCACCAGCTCACCACCGCGGATCCGGCGCATGCCGTCCCGGTCCAGGACGAAGTTCGAGGCCTTACGGACGTGGATGTCGTCGAACGGGGGCGCGGCCAGGTTGAAGGCCAGGTACCGCGTCCCGTCGGCGGAGTTGACGAATACCTGGTCCTCGCGGTCCGGGTTCTGCTGGAACTTCCGGATCAGCTGGGCCGGAGGCACACCGTCCAGGTGCAGGTCGAGCTCGCCGGCGTCGATCTTGTTGAAGATGTCCTCGTCCGTGCCGCCGATCTCGATCTCGAACCGGTCCACGTACGCGGGGCGGATCTCGTCCGTGGAGGCGTCCCACGACGGGTTCCGGACCAGCACGATCGACTGGCCGGGCTGGTAGCCGCTGACCGGGGTGGTGCCGCCCGGCTCCAGGGCGTCGCTGCCCTCGAACATGTACGGGCCCGAGGGGACCAGGAACCGACCGTAGTCCTCCTCGTGGCCGTCGGCAGCGCCGTCCGGGATGGGGGCCGCGGCCGGCATGGCCATGCGGAACCCGAGGTCGGCGAAGGGTCCGGTGAGCGTGATCTCCAGCGTCTTGTCGTCGATGGCGGTCATGCCGGAGATGGTGTCGGCTTCGCCCGCCGAGTACTCGTCGAAGCCCTCGATCACCGAGTAGTAGAACGGGTAGCCGGCCCCCACATCGGGATCGGCCTCACGCTCCATGGCGTTTATGAAGTCGCCGGCCACGATCTCCTGGTCCGCGTAGGGCGGACCGAAGGTGATCCCGTCCCTCAGGGTGAAGGTCCAGGTCAGGCCGTCGTCGGAGACCTGGGGAAGGGATTCGGCCAGGTCGGGAACCAGGTCGTTTCCGCCGTCCTCACCCGCGGCCCCCGCGTAGGACACCAGCGTCCGGAGCATGCAGCACCGGTACAGGCCCCAGGAGACCTGGTAGTACTCCTTCTGCGGGTCGAACGCGTCCTCCACGTCGGAGATCATGGAGAGGCGCATGATGCCGCCGCGCTGGAGATCCTCATCCCCGCCGCCTCCACCACCACCGTCGGACCTGCAGGCCGTGGCCACCACGCCCAGCACGGCCACCAGGGCCAGCGCCTTGAGATATCGATTCACGTCATCCCCCCTCTGTCGGGTCGTCGGATCGGGCACCGTCTGGGTCATGATTCCACATCGGGATCAGGCGTTCCCCCCTTTCGAGCTCCTCATCATCGAGCGGTCTTCGGGTCCAGGGCGTCCCGCAGGCCGTCGCCCACCAGGTTGAAGGCCAGCGTGGTCAGGAACAGGAACAAGCCGGGGAAGATCATCAGCCATGGGGCCACCGTGTAGATGCCCTGGACAGACGCGTCGGAGAGCATCCGGCCCCACGAGGGCGTGGTGGACGGGACGCCGATCCCCAGGAAGGACAGGGCGGCCTCGAACAGGATGTTGTTCGGGATGATCAGGGTGGTGTACACGATGATGGGAGCCACCACGTTGGGCAGGACCTCGCGGGTCATGATACGCAGGTTCCCCGACCCCAGGGAGCGAGCGGCCTCGATGAACTCCTTCTCCCGGAGGGACAGGACCTGGCCGCGGACGATGCGGGCGATGTAGGGCCAGCTGAACAGACCGATCACGTAGCTCACCAGAAGCAAGCCCGGTTTGATCAGGCCGCCCAGGCAGCCCTCCCGGCTCAGCCCGCATGCGGCCACCAGGCCCAGGGCCAGCAGGAGGATGGGGAGAGACAACACGATATCGATGACCCGGGAGATCACCGTGTCCACCTTGCCCCGGTAGAAACCCGCGGCCATCCCCAGCGTGACCCCGATCACGAGCGAGATCGACGTGGCCACCACCGCCACCGACAGGGAGGTGCGGGCCCCGTAGAGTACGCGGACGAACACGTCCTGGCCGTTGCGGGTGGCCCCGAACCAGAAATCGGCGTTCGGCCCGTTGGGGAGCCCGACCTCGTCGGTGGCGACTCGGAGGAACTCCGTGCTGTTGGGCGGGTGGCCGGTGATCTTGGCGAACAGGGGCGCGGCCAGGGCGAGCAGGATGATGAGGCCCAGGAAGAAGAGCCCGGCGATGGCGAACCGGTCCCTGCGGAACCGCCGCCAGAACAGCTCCCAGGGACTCCGCCCGATGACCTGCTGGCTGGGTTCGCCTCCGGCCTGGGGCTCGCCCGTGATGGTCACGGGCTCGTTCGCGACCTGCGCCACGCAGCTCCTTCCCGCCTCGCGACCTGCCGATAGTAGTTGCCACGGCGTCCTCGGGCAATCAGGCCCCCCTTCACGGGGTATACGGAAGCAGGCCTGGCCCGGATTGCCTAGCCCCGGAGCAGGCCCACCAGGGCGGGCACGATGTCCACCCCTCGGAGCAGGCCCAGGGCCCCGGCCCTGGCCTCGGTCTCCCCGAAGGCCTCGGTGGCGTCCGAGCCCGCCCCGGGGCCCGCCACCACCAGCGGGACGGGGTCGTCCGTGTGGGCCTTCCGGGGGCAGGACGTGGCGTGGTCGGCGGTCACGGCCACCAGGGTCCGATCCGACCGGATGGCCGGGATCAGCTCCCCGAAGAAGGCCCGGTCGATGTGCTCGATCACCGTGCGCTTGTCCTCGGCCCGGCCGTCGTGGGCGGGGACATCGGGGCCCTTGATGTGGATGTACAGGGCGTCGTGGCCCTCCAGGGCCTCGGCGGCCAGAGCGGCCCAGGCCGCGTACCGCTCCTCGGGGTCCTCAGGCGTGGGGGCCGGGACCTCGGTCATGCCCAGGACCTGGGCGATGCCCCGCTCCACCGGCATCTCCACGAAGCAACCCCAGTCGGGGCCGAACCGGTCCTTGATGGGCTGGAGGTTCGGGATGTGGTCCCCGGCGTCCCTGGTCAGGATGAGGTTCCCCGGCAGCTTGCCGGCCGCCCGCCGCTTCTCGTTGACCTCGGACGAGTCCAGGATCTTCCGCGAGCCCTCGACGAAGGCGTTGGTCAGCTCGGCGGCCCGGCGGGCGGCCTCGGTGTCGTGGATCGGCTCCGAGCGGGCCACCCGGTGCTCGAACGTCTCCAGGGCCACGCCCAGGGGACCCTCCTTGGCGTACGCGGGGTCGGTGTTCGTGACCTCGGCCGACAGGGGGCCCTCGGAGGACCGGATGACAAGGGCGCCGCGGTGCTCCACGGTGGCGTGGAGCTCGAACGTGGCGCCGGGGAGGGTGAGGTCCCGGTTGACCTCGTCGGCCAGGGCCCGGGCCTCCTCGCTGGTCAGGTCCCGGCCCACCCGGCGATCCACGATCTCCTGGCCCTCGATCGTGGCGAAGTTGACCCGGTGGGCCAGGTCCCCGTCCCGGACGTCCATGCCCGAACCGATGGCCTCCAGGACGCCTCGGCCGGGATGCTCCTCGCGCGGGTCGTAGCCGAGGATGGCGAACACGGCGATGTCGGACTCGGGGGCGATCCCGGGGCCCACGGTGTGCACCAGGCCCTGCCGGCCGCGGCCGGCCAGGGCGTCGAGGTGCGGTGTGCGGGCCGCTTCCAGCGGCGTCCGGCCGTCGAAGGCGGGGATCGGATCGTCGCCCAGGCCATCCAGGCACACGTACAGGAGCCGGTTCACCGCGATGCGCCCTTGACGATCAGCGCGAACTCCTCGGGGTCCAGGCTGGCCCCGCCGACCAGGGCCCCGTCCACCTCGGGGTGCGCGGCGAACTCCCGGATGTTGCCGGCCTTGACGCTGCCGCCGTACTGGACGCGCACGGCCTGGGCCACCCCGGCCGTGAACGCCTGCTCCAGGGCCTGGCGGATCCAGACGATGGCCTGGCCGGCGTCGGCGGCCGTGGAGGCCCGTCCGGTGCCGATGGCCCAGATCGGCTCGTAGGCGATGACCAGCCGGGCGGCGTCCTCGCCCCCCACCTTGGCCAGGCCGGCCTTGACCTGGCCGGTGACCTTGTCCTGGGTAGCCCCCGCGTCGCGCTCCTGGGCGGTCTCCC
>DASWKD010000154.1:0-6330 GCA_036396815.1 Actinomycetota bacterium
CCTTGTTGTGGCTGAGGAACGAGACGTTGGAGTTGGGGACCTTGCAGTCGCACGGGTCGCCCACCCCGGTCAGGCCCTCGACCGTGCCCCACACCTCGGAGGAGTTCGTGTTCCGGTTCCCGTTCCCCGAGGAGAACGCGATGCTGACCCCCCGGCGGGTGGCGTCGCGGGTGGACGTCACGTTGCCGGTGGACAGCCCGGCCAGCGAGGGTCCCCAGGAATTCGACACGAT
The DNA here is from genome assembly GCA_036396815.1 of Actinomycetota bacterium. Classification (GTDB taxonomy): domain Bacteria; phylum Actinomycetota; class UBA4738; order UBA4738; family CALAEC01; genus DASWKD01. The sequence continues at coordinate 233 of DASWKD010000154.1, forward strand.
GTCGATCCACGGCTGGTTGATGGCCCAGTTGAGCGGGCCGTCGCCCAGGCTCTCCACCATCACGATCAGGGCGTTGGGGTTCGACCCGTAGTACCGGCCGGCCGAGACGCTCGAGGTACCCGTGCCGTGGCCGGTGTCATCCAGGATGCGTCGCTCCGGGTAGCCCTGGCCGGCGCCACCGGCGCCCACCGAGTAGCCGCCGATCACGCGCGTTCCCGGGAACCAGTAGAGACGGTTCGAGGACAGGCCGGCCCACGTGGCGTCGTCGGTGGTGCGGGCGGCGTCGTACCCGGCCTCATCGGCAAGGTCCACGGACAGGTTCACCGCCGGAGCGGTGGCCGGATAGCCCTCGATGTACGTGGAGGGGTGGTGAGTGAACTCGGGAGCCCGGTACTCCTGGTGGTAGGGGTTGATCCCAGTGTCGGTGAGGGCGATGACCACGAACGGCTTGGCCTTGAACGCCTCCAGGGAGCAGGCCACCCGCTCCTCCTCCGTGGGCAGGTCCAGGCAGGCCTGGTCGATCCGGACCCGGGTGCCGTCCGACCAGTGCCCGGTGTCGTTCTGGGCGTACCACTGGTCACGGGGCGGGGTCGGCGGAAGCTCCTGGGCCCCAACGGGGATGCCGGAAAGGGGCAGGGCAGCGGCCAGGACGGCGATCAACGCGCGTGACATGGGTCCTCCTACTCGAGCGGGTTGGTGGCCAGGAGCCCGCATCCGGGCTCTGCGTTGGTGAACGCGTACACGTTGCCCCCCACGGTTGGGGCCACGATCTCGTCCCCGGGCAGGCCGTTCATCTCGGCGCCCACCAGGTCCGCGGCCCACCGGTCGGTGGCCAGGCGGCACCGCTGGGTCCCGGTGTCCAGGTCCCAGACGCTCACGCTGCCGGTGTCGTCGGCCGCCGCCGAGCACAGGGGGAACCCGTCCTGGTGGGTCATGCTCCCCACCAGCTCCGGGCCGCCGGTGCCATCGATGTCCACCAGGCCCAGGCTCCAGGCCCGGAACTTGGACAGCCGGTCCGTGGCGGTCCACAGGGGCTGGCCGGTGCGCCCATCCAGGGCGTGCACCTCGGCGAAGAAGCCGCCGGTGAACAGCCCGGTGGGGTCGTCCCCGAACGCCGGGCTGGCGATCACGTCGCCGGTCCCGTCGCCGTTCACGTCGGCGGTGATGAACGTGCCGCCCGTGGGGCCGGCATCGACCGGTGAGATCCATCGGTCCGCCCCGGTGTCCAGGTCCATGGCTACGACGTTCGAGGTGTTGGTGGTACCGACGATACGCCCGATCACCAGGGCCGGGTCGTCGCCGCCGGTCACCTGGGCCGGCGATCCCCCGGCCTCGGGGCGGCTCCAGGCCTCTGTGAACACGGGGTCGCCGGTGTCCGGGTCGAGGGTCAGGTCCATGGCCCGGGCATCCACGCTGGCCATCGGCGGAGGCCCGGAGATGCGGAGCGGGAACGAGATGAACCGGTACCCCTCGCCGTAGGGGACCGGGTAGGCCAGGCCGAGGTCGTCGGGGAGCTCCACCACCGTCTGAGGCGCCTCCCCCGGCTCCAGCTGGACCAGCTCGTTCTTCCCCTCGATGGTGATGTCGAAGCTGCCGCCCTCGATGGTGATCTTCACCGTGAGCAGGGCCAGCATGGCCCCGGGCTCGCCGAACACCTCGATAGGAGCAAGACCAAGGATGCTCAGCTCGTCGCCCGGGGAGGTTCGGGTGACGTCCCACTCCACCGCCCCGGTTCCTGGGTCGTAGCTGGTGATGTGGTGGGTCTGGTCGGAGCCGTCGGAGGGGCGGACCGTTCGCAGGACCACCAGGTCGTTCTGGCCATCGCCGTCCATGTCGTCCGTGAAAACTCCGGAGACCAGGTGGTACCGCTCCACGGTGGGCGGGTCGATGGCATCGCCGCCGGGGCGCCAGGCCATCTCCCACAGGGGATCTCCGGTCCTTCCGTCCAGCACGGCCAGCTTGGCAGCTCCGATCAGGACCGTGTCCACCACCTGGTCCAGCAGGAACCCCGGATATCCGGGAGGGGCCAGGCAGCCCTGGTAGGCGGCGTCGCGGTCACCGGCGGCCACGACCACGTCGGGGACGGCGTCCCCGTTTGCCTGGACCACCCCGGCCTGGGTGTACCAGGCCCGGTCCCGCTGCATCCAGTGGACGTGGGCGGCGCCCTCCTGGGCCCCGGCAGGGATCCCCACCAGGGCGGTCAGGGCGATGGCCAGCGTCGCTCGAAGCATGTTCCCTCCCTCTAGCTCCCGGCGGGCACGACCGTGATCGAGCCGTGCATGGCCGCGTTGTGGATCGGGTTGATCGTGCACGTGTAGAGCCACGTCCCCGGTGTGTCGAAGCGGTAGGAGTGGCTGTCACCCGGGAGCAGCGGCCCCGAGTTGATCTCGGCGCCGGGGTCCTGGCTCCCGTCTGAGCGGAGCGCCTGCCGGCCGGTGACGTTGTGGTTCATCGGGAGGGCTGGACCCTCGGTGTTCGTCCATCGGATCGTGGTGCCCTCGGGGATCACCAGTGCCTGCGGGAGGAACTGGAGGTTCTGGATCTGCACGTCGATGACGCGTGGCACGTCGGCGGCCTTGACGACCCAGTAGATGGCGCCCTCGAAGTCCGCCACGTACATCGCGCTGCCGAGGCTGGAGAACGTGACGTCCAGGGGTGCAGCCCCCGACAGGAAGTCGCTGGTGCGTTCCACCGTTGTGCCGTCGCCCGAGAGCTCGACCCGCACCACCCGGTGGCCCACCACCCGGTTCCCGAAGAAGTTGCCGAACTCCGCGACGAACAGGTCGTTCTTGAAGTCGTCGCCCCATCGGTCCGTGGTCTGGAACGCGAGACCGTCGGCTGACACGTGGAGGCCGAAGCTCCCGATCGGCCGGGGTACCGTGGACACCGGGCACGGACCGAAGCGGGAGATGACCGCGGCCCCGGGATTCTGGAACGGCTCGAGGCTTCCCTTGTACAGGCAGGACGGGAAGCCGAAGTCGTCGATGACCGGCTCCATGATCGGGTTGCCGTCCTCGTCGAACAGGAGCTCGCCGGTGACTGGGTCCCGCTTCTGCCGCAGGTCATCCATATCGGTGAGGTACAGGTTGTCGTCGCCCTCGGGGTTGTCCGGGCCGTTGGTGGGGATGTACAGCTTCGTGGGGTCGAACGGCGAGAACGTCAGGTCGAAGAGGTTCCGCATCCCCTCGGCGATCAGCGCATCCTCCTCGACGAAGTCGGCCACCGACACGTTCGTGGCCGAGGGGTCCACCCGCACGACCGATCCCGACCACGGCTCGACCTCCGCGCTTCCGCCTGCGATCCCATCGTCGGTGGAGTTCCCGTTGGCCACGTAGAGCATCCCGTCCGGGCCGAAGGCCATGCCGTTCGTGTTGTGCCTGCCGTTGGGGAGGTCCTTGAGGACGACCTCCTTCAGGTCGCCGGTGCCATCGCCGTTCGTATCCTTGACTCGCCACACCCGTCCGTACACGCGGGTGCCGAACGGGCCGGGGCGTGCTCCCTCGTTGTCGGCCACGAACAGCGTCCCGTCGGGCGCGGCAACCACGCCCAGAGGCTGGGTGAAGCCGGACGCGTACGTCTGGGGCTGAGATCCGACCAGACGCCAGTCGCCCACGGCGGACGCCTGATCGATGACCACCACGTTCCCGAACTGGGCATCGGCCACATACAGGCGCTTCCCTCCGAACCCTGTCCGGGTGTCTGGGCCGAAGGTGAGGCTGGTCGGCGTCCCGCCCACCGTGGCGTAGACGCCCACGGCGAACCCGGGCGGGACCCTTGGAAGGGGGTCCTCGTTCGTGGTCTCAGACGCCGTCCCCGCGATGGGGGCCAGCGAGGCCAGGGCAACGGTCAGGGCCAGGATCGTGCGGTTCATGGGTCCCACCTCCTGAGGTGTTCCCTTCGCCGCGGACCGCTCGGTTCCCTTCGTGCAGGTGCACAAAGCTCAGGTGGTCTGGACCCTGACCGAGCGGGTGCCGCACGTGGCCCCGAAGCAGGCCTTGGCCCACACGTCGTAGGAACCCGTGCTGGGGGCGGTGATGGAGCCGGTGAAGGACCCCGAGGCCCCCACCGAGGCCGTCTTGTTGAAGTTCACGCTGCCCTCGGGGGTCCCGGCCGGGGCGATGCCCAGGCGGACCGTGGCCGTGGGCCGGGTGTAGGCGTCGTGCTCGGCCCCGTCGATGGTCACCCCGGGCGTCACCGCGCCCAGGGCCGAGGGCCGGACCCACACCGGGTCGCCGTTGCGGGGCCACGCGGCGATCCGGGCCCCGCCCCCGGCCTGGATCACCGAGGTGGGGACGGAGATCCGGATCTCGGAGGCCGAGGGGTCGTACACCGCGGGGACGTCGGCCACGGACGTGCAGTTCCACTGTCCGGTGGTGGGGTCCTGCACGCAGGAGTGCACCCCGGCGTACGGCTCCACGCTCCCCGGCTGGTAGAACTGCGAGGTCCGGGCGCTCTTGATCGACCAGTTCGAGCCGCCGCCCCCCGCCCCGCCGTTCACGGTGATGTCCCAGTTGTACTGCACGCTGTCGGGCAGGCCGCCGCCGGTCATGGACGCCAGACGGATCACGAACAGCAGGGTGCCGGTGTCCCGGGTGGGCTGGGAGATGAACAGCTTGTCGATGTCCAGGCCCACGGTGCCGGCCGGGCCGCCCGTGTTGTCACCCACGGCGTCCTGACCGACCAGGACCGGAGCCTCCCCGAAGGTCGCCGCCCCGCTCACCGACGCGGTCTTGCCGCTCATGCTGGCGGAGAGCTCGGTGACCTCGGTGGTCCCGGCCGTGGCCGAGGCCAGCAGGCTCACGGTGAGCGCGATGGCCCTCGGGTCCGTCACCAGACTGCCGAAGGCCATCGCTCTCCCTCCCCGCTCGCTAGTTGAACTTGGCGTACACCCACTGGGGGGTGCCCACGAACATGTTGATCCACGCGTAGTTGGCGCCTTCCATGATCGGGCTGCCGGACGCCCCGGGGGTCGTGCTCATGAGCGTGCACGAGGAGTCGTACCACCAGACGGTGAGCTCGGGAGCCACCTCGGCGGACCCCCACAGCCGGATCGAGTGGTCGGACGTGCGCAGCTCCTCGGGGATGGGGAGCAGGAAGCCGTCGATCTCGTTGGTCGGGCTCTCGGCGTCGCAGCCGGAGCTCAGCTCCGACACGCCTCCCGCCACGGTGGTCCCGGGGTGCCCCGCCTTGAGGAACGCCTTCCCGTCGGGGTTGGGGATGAACTCGAACACGTCAAGGCCCCGGGCCCCGAAGTCCCCGGTGTAGATCACGCCCTCGTGGTACAGGGCCGCCCAGGAGTTGGCGCCCTCGATGATGTACTGGCCGGCCCGCTTGAGCTCGGTGGGGTCGGAGAAGTCGATGATCTGGAGCCCGGCGTTGTAGGAGCCCATGAACACGAAGTTCCCCTCTGAGCTGAACACGTGGGCGGAGCACACGGCCGCAGGTGCCTCACCGATGAACCACTCGTCGAGCTCGGTCGCCTCGGTGTAGTCGTCGGAGAAGCGGAGGCTCATCATGCCGCCTGCGGTGCAGCCGTTGTGCAGGTCCTCGTCGGTGACCACGCCGATGTGGGGGTCCCCATCCAGGAGCTGAACCTCGTGGAAGTACCGCCACGGGTGGTGGCCCTCACCGGTGGCGTGCAGGAACCGGTTGCGGACCACCGGAACCCGGGGGTCGGTGATGTCCACCACGTACACGGTGCCCCGGTTGTTGCCCCCCACGTAGTCCCCGCCCTCGGCCACCAGGGCGATGTCCTTGGGGCCGAAGGTCGGGTCGGGGATCTCGTCGCCGTCTTGGTCCACCCACTCCTCCTCGGGAAGGAGGACGCTGAGGTCGGTGTAGACGGAGATGTCGTGGATGTGGGTGAAGCCTGGACCCAGCGTGCGCCCCTCGCGGAACGGCGAGTTCTGCCACAGGGTCTGGAGGCTCGCGTTCGTGATCAGGGTGGGGGCGGCGGGCGGGGTCTGGACCACCGGGTTGATGTCGAAGATCCGGAAGCCGCCGCCGGACGGCAGGTACAGCATCCGCTCGTCCACGATGTCCACGTTGTGGGCCGACCCGCTCTGGGCCGAGGTGATGGTGTGGAGCACGGTGGGCGC
>DASWKD010000155.1:0-8387 GCA_036396815.1 Actinomycetota bacterium
GGTCGAGGCGGAGAAGGAGGCCGCGGACGCCCGCGGCAAGAGCAGGGCCCGGGCCCTGGAGGTGGTCAAGAAGCGGAAGACCGCGCTGGCCGGCCGCGACGTGAAGCCCTACTTCGACGGGCTGAAGAAGCTCCTCGCCGCACAGCGGAGGGACTTCGAGGCCATCTTCCGGGCCATGGACGGCCTTCCGGTCACCGTCCGCCTCCTGGACCCGCCCCTCCACGAGTTCCTGCCCTCGTCGAAGGACCTGGAGATCGCCATGGCCACCCCCCAGCGGAAGGCCTCCAAGGAGATCCTCCGGGAGTTCGGCGGGAAGCGGGGGGCGGAGAAGGTGCTGGAGAAGGTGGTGGCCCTGGAGGAGAACAACCCGATGCTCGGCCTCCGGGGGTGCCGGCTGGGCATCCTGTACCCCGACATCTACCGGACCCAGGCCCGGGCCATCATCGAGGCGGCCTGCAACGTGAGGAAGAAGGGCGGGGACCCTCGGGTGGAGATCATGGTCCCGCTGGTGGCCACCAGGGCAGAGCTGGAGACCGTTGCCGCCGCGGTCCGCGAGGTGGCCGCCGAGGTCCTGGAGCAGAAGGGCGTGGACCTTCCGTACCTGGTGGGCACGATGATCGAGCTCCCCCGGGCCGCCCTGGCCGCCGACGAGATCGCCGAGGAGGCCGAGTTCTTCTCGTTCGGCACCAACGACCTGACCCAGACCACGTTCGGGTTCTCCCGCGACGACGTAGAGGCCATGTTCCTGCCCCGGTACCTCGAGGAGAAGCTGCTGCCGGCCAACCCGTTCGAGACGCTGGACGTGGTGGGGGTGGGGGACCTGGTCCGCACGGCCTGCGAGAAGGGCCGCAAGGCTCGCGAGGACCTCCACCTGGGGATCTGCGGCGAGCACGGCGGCGATCCTCGCTCGGTGGCCTTCTTCCACGAGCTGGACCTGGACTACGTGTCCTGCTCCCCGTTCCGGGTGCCGCTGGCCCGGCTGGCCGCGGCCCAGGCCGTCCTGGGGGAGTCCGAGGCCGCCTCGACCTGAAGGATCCCCCTTCCGGGGCTGACCCCTTCCCCGTCCGGGGGATGTGGGGGGTTCCTGGCGCTGGTTAGGGTTGGTCCCGTCCAGAACGAGCACCGGTCACCTCCTCCGCCGGTCGAGGAGCGAGGAGGTGATGTCCGTGTCATCCGAGAGCATGGGCCGACGGCCCGGGCTGAAGCGGCTGGCGGCGCTGCTGCTGGCCGGGTCCCTTGTGGGGGCGATGCAGAGCGGCGTGGTGGCCAACCACCTGCGGGACTGGAAGCACGATCACTCGAAGGCGGGGGTGCCGTACCGCCCCAAGGGGTACAGCGACCTCGTTCGCGTGTTCGGGAAGGCCTGCAACGGGAAGGCCAACGACGCCCGCACGTACTTCCCCCACGTCGACGCGAGGTGGGACCGAGGATACGTGTACTACCACTCGTACCTGGCCAGGAACGTCGGCTACAACATCCGAACCCACGTCAGGGCCGACCATCGTGATGGGGCCCTCGACTACGGGGAATGGGGCTACGCGTGCCGCAAGATGCGGGGAGGCACCAGCTGGTCCGCCCACGCCTTCGGGGCGGCCATCGACACGAACACCAAGCGGAACCCGCAGGGTCAGTCCGTGTGGAACGGCAAGGGCGCGGACAAGACCAACTACGGGAAGTACATCCCCGACATCTTCAAGGGGAACTACCCGGGCCACCACTTCCGGTGGGGGATCGGGTGGAACGACCCGCACCACTTCCAGTACGTCACCAACTACTAGGAGGTCGAGATGAGCAAGCGCGTCACTCGGATCGCCCTCCCCCTCACCCTGGCCGCCGCGGTCGCCGTGGCGGTGGCACTGAGCGCCGTGGGGACCTCTGTGGCCTGCGCCCGCGATGCGGTGGCCGGCGTGGCCGGGGGTGGATCCCCGTTGTCCAAGGGCAAGGATCCCGTGGCCCTGGTGGGACAGACGCTGGTGACCATCGGGCCCGACGGGACCAGGGCGGCATACGTCCACGGGGAGGCCCTGGGAGGGATCCTCCGGCACGTCTCGGCCCGCCCGGGCTCGGGCGTGGCCTACGTGGAGGACCGGCGGGGCTCCGACGGCCTGACCCTGGTCACTTCCAAGGACAGCCAGACGGTGGTGCCCGGAGGAGAGATCACCCATCCCGCCTGGTCGTCCGAGGGAGACTTGGCCTACGCCGTGGACCTCGAACGCCTGGAGGTCCGGACCCCCGGGGCCCCGGTCCGGACCATCGACCGGCCGGAGGGCGCGGTCGGCGTGTTCTCGCCGGTGTTCACCACCCCGGAGACCATCGTGGCCGTGGTCCAGGAAGCCATCCCCGGGGTCACCACCCACGACGACACCCTGAACAACCTGTGGAGCCACGACCTGACCACCGGGGAGTGGGCCCGTCTCACGGCGTTCAGCGCCGACGCCCACCGCTGGTCGGTGGTCCGGACCCCGGTGGCTCAGGACACCGGCCAGATCCTGTTCGTACGGGAGGTGGGACAGGCCATCAGCAGCGAGCCTCCTTCGTACGAGCTGTGGGCCCTCCGGGAGACGGGGGCGGAGAAGGTCCGTGAGCTCCCTGGGGAGATGTTCCTGGCCGCCGCGGGGGGCGACGGGCTCCTGTGGAACGTGTTCTCCGAAGGCGAGTGGCGGCTCTTCCTGGAGGGGCCCGAGGGGACCCGCTCGATCGGATGCGGGGCGGTGATGGTGGATCCCCGCACGTCGGTGGATCCCGATCACGAGGACCAGGAGGAGGCAGGCAAGGGGTTGCCGTCAGCTGAGGAGGTTCTTCCCGCCGACGGCGAGATGGGGATCGTGATCGGCGACTTCGAGACCCGGGCCGAGGCCGCGGAGGTGGCGGCGACCCTCGGTCTGGTCGGGGGTCGGGTGGTCGAGCACGAGGAGGCTCCGTCGGCGGTCATGCCGGATGTGTTCGCCGTGGCCATTCCCCTCCCCGGCGTCCTGGACCTGGAGCAGGCCCTGGATGACTTCCGGGACCGCTACCCGGAGTACGCCACCAAGACGTGGCTGGTCTCCCTGGCCGGCGGTCAGGCATGACGAAGGGAGGACGGATGGATGGACGAAGGGTGGCCGCCGTGCTGGCGGTCGGACTGGTCCTGGCCGGGTGCCGGTCAGATGCCCGGAGCGGGGGGGGAGGGGGGCGGGTCACGGAGGCCCCGTCGCCTGCCCCCGGCGGGTGGGTGGTCGTGTTCGCGGTCGGCGACCCGGACAGCCTGGAGGACGAGTCCGCGCTGATCCAGCGGCGGGCGCCGGGGAACGTCGCCGTCCAGCCCGCGTCGTGCTGGGAGGGCCTGGCCGATGAGCTGGACGTGACCGGCGACACGTACGTTGCCGCGGTGGCGGGCTCCTCGGAGCAGGAGGTCGAACGGGCAGCCGCCCGAGTGGGGCTGGACGTTGTGTTCCGCGGCCCCGGCGAGCAGATCTGCCAGGACTGAGGCGGCCACCGGGCCCGGTGCTAGCATCGGGCCCGGTGAGCTTCCGGCGCCGGCACCCCGTCCTCCTGACCCTGATCGTGCTCGGGCTCCTGGTGGTGGGCCTGATCGGGGGGAGCGCCGTGGCTGTGTGGCGGGCCGCCCACACCGACGAGGCCAGCCGGATCGACCGGGCGGACGTGATCCTGGTCCTGGGGGCCGCCCAGTACGGCGGACGGCCGTCGCCGGTGTTCCGGGGCCGCCTGGAGCACGGACGCCTGCTGTACCGGAAGGGGTTCGCCGACCGGATCCTGGTCCTGGGGGCGGCCAAGCCCGGCGACGACGTAACCGAGGCCGAGGCGGGAGCCCGCTACCTCCGCGAGCAGGGCGTACCGGGAGGGGCCGTGGACGCCTCTCCGGTCGGCTCGTCAACGATGGAGAGCCTTCGGGGCGCGGCGGCGTACATGCGGGACCGGGACCTCCGCAGCGCGTTCCTGGTGTCCGACCCCTGGCACAACCTCCGGATCCGCCGGATGGCCCGTGACCTGGGGATCGATGGCTACGTCTCGGCCACCTGGCATTCCGCGGCCCGGAGCCAGCAGACCCGCCTGGCCGGGTACTCCCGGGAGACCTTCGCCTACCTGTTCTACCGGACCTTCAGGCGGTGACGCCCGGGGAGATGTCGGACCCGCGTGCTACCCTGACCGCAGGTGGAGGGCATCAGGGAACGGCACGAACGGATCGAGCGTGAGACGCTCTCCCCACGCGCCACGCTGTCCGCACAATCGAAGGGCCGGGAGCGCGACGAGGCTCCCGATCCCCTGCGCACCGCGTTCCAGCTGGACCGCGACCGCCTGGTCCACGCCAAGGCCTTCCGCCGGCTGAAGCACAAGACCCAGGTGTTCATCGCCCCCGAGGGCGACCACTACCGGGTCCGGCTGACCCACACCCTGGAGGTGGCCCAGATCGCCCGGACCATGGCCCGGGCCCTGTCCCTCAACGAGGACCTCACCGAGGCCATCGCCCTGGGCCACGACCTGGGCCACACCCCGTTCGGGCACCTGGGGGAGCAGGCCCTGACCCCGTTCCTGGGCCGGCCGTTCCGCCACTCCGAGCAGAGCCTCCGGGTGGTGGACCACCTGGAGCGGGACGGGCGGGGGCTCAACCTGACCTGGGAGGTCCGGGACGGCATCGTGAACCACACCTGGTCCCAGCCCATGCCCGCCACCCTGGAGGGCCAGGTGGTCCGGTTCGCCGACCGCCTGGGCTACGTGAACCACGACATCGACGACGCCATCCGGGCCGGCATCCTGACCGAGGACGACCTGCCGCGCGAGGCGGTCCAGGTCCTGGGGACCAGCCACGGGGCCCGGATCGAAACGATCGTCTCCGACATCGTCCGGACCAGCGAAGCCGGCCCGGAGATCCGGATGTCTGAGCCGGTGGCTGGGGCCCTGGACGTGCTCCGCGACTTCATGTTCGAGCGGGTGTACCTGCGCGAGGATGCCGCGGCCGAGCAGGACAAGGCCGTCGGGGTGATCCGGGCCCTGTTCTCCCACTACCTGGAGCATCCCGAGGAGATCCCGGCCGAGGACGCCGCTGCGCCTGGGGACCTCCCCACGCGGGTGGCCGACCACATCGCGGGGATGACCGACCGGTACGCCCTTCGTGCGTACGAGCAGCTGTTCCTCCCTCGCGGCTGGATGCTCTGACCCGTGGCTCGCATCCGGCAGGAGGACGTGGAGCAGGTCCGGGAGCGCACGGACATCATCCGCCTGGTCCAGCAGTACGTGGCCCTCAAGAAGCAGGGCCGGTCGTTCACCGGCCTGTGCCCGTTCCACACGGAGAAGACGCCCTCGTTCACCGTGGACCAGGGCAAGCAGGTGTTCTACTGCTTCGGGTGCGGCAAGGGTGGCAACGCGTACCATTTCATCAGGGAGGTCGAGGGCCTCACGTTCCCCGAGGCCGTGGAACGGCTGGCCGGACAGGCGGGGATCACGCTCCGGTACGAGGGGCTGTCCGACGGCGACCGCCAGGCCATGGGCCGCCGCCAGGCGCTGTTCCGGGCCAACGAGCGGGCCGCCGAGCTGTACCAGGGGATGCTCCTGGATGGGAAGGAGGCCGAGGAGGCCCGGGCCTACCTGGCCTCGCGGTCGATCACCAAGGAGACGGCGGCGGCGTTCGGCCTGGGGTACGCGGCCGGCTACTCCGACTTCCTGCTCCGGAGGATGGCCCGGGAGTTCTCTCCGCAGGTCCTGGTGGAGGCCGGTCTGGCCATCCGGGATCCCGACGGGGGGATCCGCGACCGGTTCCGGGCCCGGGTGATGTTCCCCGTGCACGACCTGTCCGGACGGGCGGTGGGGTTCGGGGCCCGCCTGCTCCAGGGCGAGGGCCCCAAGTACCTGAACTCCCCGGAGACGCCGGTGTACCGCAAGGGCGAGATGCTCTACAACCTCCACCGGGCCAAGGCCGAGATCTCCTCCGACGGGCGGGCGCATGTGGTGGAGGGATACACGGATGTCATCGCCCTGGCCCAGGCCGGCGTGCCCACCGCGGTGGCCACGTGCGGCACCGCCCTGTCCGAGGGCCACTTCCGGCTCCTGGCCCGGTTCGCCCGGCAGGCCCTCCTGGCCTTCGACTCGGACGAGGCCGGGGCCCGGGCCGCGGAGCGGGCCTACGGCTACTTCGAGGCCCACGCGCTGGACGTCCGGGTCCTGGTCCTGCCGGAGGGCAAGGACCCGGCCGATGTGGTTCAGACCGAGGGCCCCGACGCGTACACGGCTGTCGCGGACGGCGCTCTCCCGCTGGTGGAGTACATGATCCGCCGGTCCCTCCGAGGCGCCGACCTCTCGTCGCCGGAGGGCCAGGCCCGGGCGGTGAAGGATGTGCTCCCCATCGTCACCGGCCTGAACGATCCGGTCCTCCGCAGCCGGTACGCGGGCCTGGTGGCGGACATGGTGGGGGTCAGCGACTCCTCGGTCCTCCTGGAGGTCCAGGCGGTGGAGCGGCCCCGGCAGGCTCCGCAGGCCAAGGCGGCGGTCCGGGCTCCCGTGCGGGAAGTGGAGCGCGAGGCCCTGAAGCTCCTGGTCCAGAGTCCTGAGGTGGAGGGGTTGGAGGACCTGACCGAGGACCACTTCACCGCGGCCACGCACCGAAAGGTGTTCGGCTTCCTCCGCTCGGCCACCGGGCCGCCCGCCGAGCTGGTCGGCAAGGCGGACGAGGCAGGCCTGGCCCGCATCCTGGCCGAGCTGGCCGTCGATCCGTTGAACAAGGATCCCGATGTCTCCGGGCGGGAGTACGCGGAGCGTGTATCCTGTCGTCTTGAGGAGTTCTTCCTTTCCCGGCAGATCGATTCCATGAAGAAGCGTCTCGAGCGTCTCAACCCTTTGACCGACACCGCGGAGTTCGACTCGCTGTACGAGGATCTGATCGGTCTGGAGGGGCAGCGGCGCAAGGTCCGGACCCGGACCGGAGAGGGAGCGTAGGTGGCCGAAGCGGAGATCGCCCGGGACCCCACCCTGGAGGAGGCCAAGGAGCTGGTCACCGCCCGGGGGCGGGAGCGCGGCTTCGTCACGTCCGACGACCTGCTGGAAGGCCTGCCGGTCGACGACCTCACCCCGTCCCAGGTCGAGGACTTCCTGACCCAGATCGAGGGGCACCTGCGCGAGCAGGGCATCGAGGTCATCGAGGTTCCCGGCGAGGACCTGGTCGAGGATGCCCCCACCCGGCCCACCGCGTCCGAGGAGGCTCTCAAAGCTCCCACCAACGACCCGGTCCGGATGTACCTCAAGGAGATCGGGAAGGTCCCCCTGCTCACGGCGGCCCAGGAGGTGGACCTGGCCCGGCGCATCGAGGCCGGCGAGTTCTCCACCGAGCTCCAGCGGACCACCGAGGAGACCGGCAAGGTCGATGCCAAGCTGTGGAAGCGCACCGTCCGGGCAGTGTGGGAGATCCGCGACCACCAGCTCACGTCGTTCGGCAAGGTCGAGGGGATCGGCCGCCAGGAGGTCACGCTGGCCTGGAAGCCGCGGTCCGCCGACGTCCGCGACGACTTCCTGCGCCGGGTGGAGCGCGACGGCCAGCTGGCCAAGAAGAAGCTGATCGAGGCCAACCTCCGCCTGGTGGTGTCCATCGCCAAGCGGTACGTGGGACGCGGGATGCTGTTCCTGGACCTGATCCAGGAGGGCAACCTCGGGCTGATCCGCGCCGTCGAGAAGTTCGCGTACTCGAAGGGGTTCAAGTTCTCCACGTACGCCACGTGGTGGATCCGCCAGGCCATCACCCGGGCCATCGCCGACCAGGCCCGGACGATCCGGATCCCCGTGCACATGGTGGAGACCATCAACAAGCTGGTCCGCATCCAGCGCCAGCTCCTCCAGGACCTGGGCCGCGAGCCCCTGCCCGAGGAGATCGGCAATCAGATGGGCATCGGCCCGGAGAAGGTCCGGGAGATCCTCAAGGTCTCCCAGGAGCCGGTCTCCCTGGAGACGCCGATCGGGGAGGAGGAGGACTCGCACCTGGGCGACTTCATCGAGGACGCCGAGGCCGTGGTCCCCATCGACGCGGCGTCGTTCATCCTGCTTCAGGAGCAGCTCGAAGCAGTGCTGCACACGCTGTCGGAGCGGGAGAAGAAGGTGATCCAGCTCCGCTTCGGGCTCCTCGACGGCCACCCCCGGACGCTCGAGGAGGTCGGGCGGGAGTTCGGTGTCACCCGGGAGCGGATCCGCCAGATCGAGTCGAAGACCCTGTCGAAGCTGCGGCACCCCTCACGGTCGCAGAAGCTCCGCGACTACCTGGAGTAGCTCGCCGCGATCCTAGAGCACGGCCTCCCCATCCCTGGCCATCCTGGCCTGGATGCCACTCCGGGCGCGGTGGACCGCCGACTGGCCCAACCGTCCGGCCGAGCCCGCAAGGCTCTCGCCGCTTCGCCCGAGCTGGTAGCCGA
>DASWKD010000156.1:0-11811 GCA_036396815.1 Actinomycetota bacterium
AGCGGGGGAGACCGGCGCCCACCTGGTGGGCCACCGGGGCGTGGACAAGGTGGCGTTCACCGGATCCACCGAGGTGGGGAAGCTGATCCGCCGCACGGTGGCCGGGACCCCAAAGCGCCTGACGCTGGAGCTGGGGGGCAAGGCGGCGAACATCGTGTTCGAGGACGCCGCCTTGGACCAGGCCGTGGAGGGCATCGTCAACGGGATCTACTTCAACCAGGGGCACGTGTGCTGCGCGGGCTCCCGCCTCCTGGTCCAGGAGCCCGTGTTCGAGGCCGTGCTGGAGAAGCTGAAGGACCGCCTGGCCACGCTCCGGGTGGGCGATCCCCTCGACAAGAACACGGACGTGGGGGCCATCAACTCGCGCCAGCAGCTGGACAAGATCGAGGAGCTGGTGGCCGCCGGGGTCAAGGAAGGCGCCGAGCTGTACCAGCCCGCGTGCGACCTGCCCGAGCGTGGGTACTGGTTCCGGCCCACGGTGTTCACCGGCGTGTCGCAGTCGCACCGGATCGCCCGGGAGGAGATCTTCGGCCCGGTGCTGTCGGTGATGACGTTCCGCACGCCGGAGGAGGCGGTGGAGAAGGCCAACAACACGCCGTACGGCCTGTCGGCCGGGGTGTGGACCGAGAAGGGCTCCCGCATCCTGTGGATGACTTCCCGCCTGCGGGCCGGTGTGATCTGGGCCAACACCTACAACCGCTTCGATCCGGCCAGCCCGTTCGGCGGGTACAAGGAGTCCGGGTTCGGCAGGGAAGGCGGCCTGCATGGGTTGGAGCCCTACCTGGCGTTCGAGGGGGAGCGATGACCGACCGCCTGCCGGTGCGCAAGACCTACAAGCTGTACGTGGGCGGGGCGTTCCCCCGCTCGGAGTCGGGCCGCTCCTACCCGGTGATGGGGCCGGACGGATCGGTGGTGGCCCGCCCGGTCCGGGCCTCCCGCAAGGATCTCCGCGAGGCGGTCCGCGCGGCGCGGGCAGCGTGGCCGGGGTGGGCGGGGACCACCGCGTACAACCGCGGCCAGGTCCTGTACCGGGTGGCCGAGCTGATGGAGGGCCGGCGGAGCCAGTTCGAGGCCGAGCTGGCCCAGGCCGGAGCGATCGACCCGGCTGCCGAGGTGGCCGCGGCCGTCGACCGGTGGGTGTGGTACGCGGGGTGGTCGGACAAGATCCACCAGGTGGCGGGGACCGTGAACCCGGTGGCCGCCCCGTACTTCAACTTCACCCTGCCGGAGCCGATGGGCGTGGTCGGCGTGGTGGCCCCCGAGGAACCGCCGCTCCTGGGGCTGGTGTCCCGGCTGGCGCCGGCGGTGGTCTCGGGCAACGTGGCGGTGGTCCTGGCCTCGGAGCGGTGGCCGCTGTCCGCGGTCACGCTGGCCGAGGTCCTGGCCACCTCCGACGTCCCCGGGGGTGTGATCAACATCCTGACCGGGGTGAAGGAGGAGCTGGTCCCGTGGCTGTGCGGCCACATGGACGTCCAGGCCGTGGACCTGACCGGCGTGGATCAGGCCCGGGTGGCCGCATGTGAGGAGCTGGCCGCGGAGAACGTGAAGCGGGTGGTCCGCGATCCGGGGGAGGACTGGCTGGCGGCGGGTGCCCAGAGCCCTCAGGCGGTCACCGCCCTGACCGAGATGAAGACCGTGTGGCACCCCATGGGCGTCTAGCAGGTGCCGTAGGGAGACCGGCCCCGCCCGACCCGGCGGCGTCCGGTGGCCCGTACTGCTTCCCCAGATATGCCACCAACGGGCCATTCCAACGCCGGTGATCGTTGGCCATCCTTTGGCCCATGGTTCGATCGCTGCCTGCTCCCGCGCCGACCCTGTCGCCCCGGCAGCGCCAGCTGGTGGCCCTGATGGCCGAGGGCCTCCGCTATGCGGAGATCGCCGAGCGGCTGGGCCTGTCCCCGTTCACGGTCCGCAACTACGTGGAGCGGATCTTCGACCGGCTGGGGGTGTACAGCCGGGCCGGCGCCGTGGGGGTGGCCCTGCGGGCCGGCCTCCTGGACGAGACCCGGGCCGCTCGCCCGGCCGGCTAGGGCCTCCGCGGCCGAGGCGGTTCCCGGCGGTACGATGCGATCGTGCCGCTGTACAAGGAGCAGGGGGTCGTCCTCGGCTCGATCAAGCTGGCCGAGGCCGACAAGATCGTGACCATCCTGACCCAGGGGTCGGGCAAGGTCCGGGCCGTGGCCAAGGGGATCCGCCGGACCTCCAGCAGGTTCGGCGGCCGGCTGGAGCCGTTCACCCACGTCAGCCTGATGCTGTACCGGGGCCGGAGCCTGGACACGGTGACCCAGGCCGAGATCGTCCACCCCTTCCGCGTCGTCCGTGAGGACTACGGGCTGGTCCGGGCGGGGAGCACCATGCTGGAGGCCGCCGACAAGGTGGCCGAGGAGCACGAGCGCAACGTGCCCCTGTTCATGCTCCTGCTGAAGGGCCTCCGGGCCCTGGAGACGTCCCCGGCCGACCCGCCCGCGGTGGCCGAGGCCTTCCTGCTCAAGCTCCTGGCGCTGTCCGGGTTCGCCCCGGGCCTGGAGGCCTGCGTGGTGTGCGGCTCGCGGGAGGTCACCCGGTTCAGCCACGCCCAGGGCGGAGCGGTGTGCGAGGCCGACCGCGAGCGGGACGCCCAGCGCGCGGCGCCCGAGGCGCTGGCCTGGCTCTCGTCCCTGGCCAAGGGGACGTTGGAGGAAGCGGGCGCGCACAGCCCGCCGCCGCGGGTGCGAGGCGCCGGCCGGGCGCTCCTGTACGGCTTCGCGGAGTGGCACCTGGAGCGTCGGATGCGCAGCCTGCCGCTCCTGTCCCGATGACCCGGCGGGGCATCGACCCCCGGCGGGTCCCGCGGCACGTGGCCATCGTGATGGACGGCAACGGCCGGTGGGCCAAGCGTCGCGGCCTTCCCCGGACCAAGGGCCATGAGGCCGGCGAGCGGGCCCTGTTCGACGTGGTCGAGGGGGCCCTGGAGGTGGGCGTCCGCCACCTGACGATCTACGCGTTCTCCACGGAGAACTGGCGGCGGCCGGCCCGGGAGGTCCGGTTCCTGATGGGGTTCAACCGTGAGCTGATCCGCAGGCGCCGGGACGAGCTCCACGAGCGGGGGGTCCGGATCAGCTTCATCGGGCGCCGCGATTGGCGCCTCCCCAGGTCGGTCCTCCGGGAGGTGGAGGAGGCCGAGGCCATGACCCGGGGGAACAGGAAGATGGAGCTGATCGTGGCCCTCAACTACGGCGGCCAGACCGAGGTGGTGGACGCGGTCAAGCGGATCCTGGCCGACCACGACGCGGGCCGGCTCCAGGGGGAGCGCATCGATTCGCGAAGCATCTCCCGGCGGATGTACCATCCCACCGTGCCCGATCCGGATCTCGTAATTCGGACGTCAGGTGAGATGCGCCTTTCGAACTTCCTCGTGTGGCAGGCCGCCTACGCGGAGCTGTGGTTCACGCCGGTCCTGTGGCCGGATTTCCGGCGCGAGCATCTGTTCGAGGCCATCCGCGACTACCAGCGGCGTGATCGCCGCTTCGGCGGGGTGCCCCAGTGAAGTACTTCGCCTACGGCTCGAACATGGACCCCCGCCACATGGCCGAGGCCTGCCCGGGCGCCGTCCCGCTGGGCGCGGGGCGCCTGGAGGGCTACGCCCTGTCGTTCAACGTTTACTCGGACATGTGGGAGGGGGGCGCGGCGAACATCGATCCGGAGGAGGGCGGACACGTGTGGGGGGTGGTGTGGGAGGTGGACGAGGACTGCGTGACCACGCTGGACACCTACGTGGGCCACCCGACGTTCTTCCGCCAGGAGCGGGTGGTGGTGGGCACCACCGACGGCGCCGTGGAGTGTTTCACCTACCGGGTGGCCCACCAGGCAGGGTACGTGCGGCCTACGGACGCTTACCTGAACCGGCTCCGCTCGGCGATGCGCCAGCAGGGCCTGCCCCCCGAGGCGCTGGACATCCTGGATCAGGCCGCCCGCCCGCCCCGCCCCCACATCAGCTCCTAACGGAGGGCCGGACCGAGCGCTCGGACCGAGCCTTCGGTGATCGGGTCGAGGATCAGGATGGCCTCGTGGCACCCGGCCGCCGCCAGCGCGGCCAGGTGGTCCTCGGCATCCTCGAGCATCACGGCCTCCACGCCGTCCGTGTCCGGCCGCTCCCGGGACGCCGGGTCCACGCGAACGAGCACCGAGGCCGTGCGCCGGATCGCGGCCGGGTCGCGGCCGGCTCGTGTCGCCGCGGCGTCCACGATCGCGCTGTGCTCGGCGAATCCCTCCGGCGTGTTGCCGTACCGCGCGTACCACGTGTTCCACGCGTCAACGTGGGGGAGCGTGGCGGCCAGCATCCGAGGGCCGTTGCTCCCGATCATCAGCGGCGGGCGGCGGCGCGGGGGAGGAAGCAGGACCGCGTCCGCCACCTCGTGGTAGCGGCCGAGGACCGTCACCCGCTCACCGTCCAGCAGCCGGCGGATGATGTCGAAGGCCTCTTCGAACCGGGACACCCGGTGGTCGAAGGGCAGGCCGAACGCCCGGAAGTCGGCATCGCTCCACCCGGCGCCGAGGCCCAGGATCAGCCGTCCGCCGGAGATCTCGTCGACGGTGGCCGCCTTCTTGGCCAGGACCGCCGGCGCGTGGAACCCCGTGCACGCCACGAGCGGTCCGAGCGTGACCCGCTCCGTGACGGTGGCCAGGGCTGCCAGCTGGGACCATGCCTCCAGGGGGCCCCGCTCCGGACGGCCGGCGTCCTCGCGGTACAGCAGATGGTCGCCGACCCACACGGAGTCGAAGCCCACGTCCTCCGCCGCCCGGGCCATGGCCGCGACCTCGGCCCACGGAACCGGGCGCTCCACCTCGGGCAGCTGCACGCCGACGCGGAGGGTCATGCCCGGCATCGTACCGTCCGATGGCCTGGGGTAGCGTGAGGACATGTCCCGGCTCCCGACGGGCACCGTCACCTTCCTGTTCACGGATATCGAGGGCTCCACGCGCCTCCTCCAGGCCCTCGGCGATCGCTTCCGAGCGGTGATCGAGCGGCACAACGACCTCCTCCGGTCGTCGATCGAGGCTCACTCGGGCGTGGTGGTCCGGACCGAGGGCGACGCGTTCTTCGCCGTGTTCGAGCGGGCCGCCGATGCCGTCGCCGCGGCGGTCGAGGCGCAGCGATCGCTCCATACGGAGCCGTGGCCCGATGGGCGTCCGATCGGGGTGCGCATGGGCCTGCATACGGGGGAAGGGACGCCGGGCGGGGACGACTACGTGGGGTTCGACGTCCACCGGGCGGCCAGGATCGGCGCCGCAGCCCATGGGGGACAGGTGCTCGTGTCCGCATCCACGCGCGCCCTGGCGGACGGGGCGCAGCCCGAAGGCGTCCGCTTCCGGGCCCTGGGGCCGCACCGGCTCAAGGACCTCCCTCGGGCCGAGGACCTCTCCCAGGTGGAGATCGAGGGTCTCCCCATATCCTTCCCGCCGCTGCCGGCGCGCCAGCGGGACCGCCTGCCCACCTACCGGACCTCCTTCCTGGGGCGGGAGGAGGAGCTCGAGCGGCTAGGGTCGCTCCTGCAGCCGGGCCGGCTGGTCACGCTGACCGGGGCCGGCGGCACGGGCAAGACCCGGCTGGCGGTGGAATGCGCGCGTGCGGCCGTCGAGCGGTTCCCCGACGGAGCCTTCTTCGTGGACCTGGCCACCGTCGAGGATCCGGATCGCGTCCCGGCGGCGATCGCCGCGGCCATCGGCATCCCCGAAGAGCCCGGGCGCCCGGCCCTGGAGGCCATTCGTGAACACCTGGAAGGCCGGTCCGCCCTGCTGGTCCTGGACAACTTCGAGCAGGTCGTGGAGGCGGCTCCCGTGCTCACGGCCCTGGCGGATGCCACCCCGGCCAGCGCGTTCCTGGCCACCAGCAGGATCCCGCTCCAGATCTCCGGTGAGCAGCGGTTCCCCATGATGGGGTTGGCCGAGGCAGCCGCGGCCCTGTTCGTGGACCGGGCTCGCGGTGTGGACCCCCTGTTCGATCCCTCCCCGGACGAGCTCGAGGAGATCAGGGCCATCTGCGTTCGGCTGGACGGCCTCCCGCTGGCCGTGGAGCTGGCGGCCTCGCGCATCGCGGACATGCCGGTGGGGGAGCTGCGCGCACACGTGACGGACCGGCTGGCCGAGGTCGGCCAGGGCCCCAGGGATGCGCCGGCCCGGCAGCGGAGCCTGGAAAGCCTCATCTCCTGGAGCTACGACCTCCTGTCGGAGGAGGAACGCTTGGTGTTCGAGGGGCTGGGCGTGTTCGTGGGAAGCTGGCCGGCCGACGCCCCCCAACCCGTGATCGATCCCGAGGGGACGCTGGACGTGGGATCGGCGCTGCGCTCGCTGACCCTCAACAACCTGATCCGACGGCCGGACCGAACGTCCACCCGGATGTCGATGCTGACCACGATCCGGGACTTCGCGGAGACCCGGGCGCGGTATCGAGGACAGCCCGCAGCGCTGCGGGCGCGGCACGCGGCGTTCTTCGCCGATCTCGCCGAGACCGCCGGACCGCACATCATCGGTCCCGAGCAGCCGCTGTGGAGATCGAAGCTCGATGCCGAGAGAGACAACCTGCTGGCCGCGGTGACCTGGTCGCTCAGCCAGGACCCCTCGATCGGTCTGCGCATCATCGCGGCGTCGTGGCGCCACTGGCAGCAGCGAGGGGAAATGGCGTCGGTCCGAGGGGCGCTCCGCCGGCTCCTGGACACCGAGGTTGGGCGGCGGCGCACCCTCCTCCGGGCCCGGGCCCTCAGCGCTCTCGGGAGCCTGGCTTACTACCAGGCGGACCTGGACGAGGTGGCCCGCGCGTACCCCGAGGCCCTGGAGATCTTCCAAGGAGTGGGGGACGAGGCCGGGGTCGCCGAAGCGACGTGGAACCTGACGTACCTCTCGCTGAGCACCGGGGACCTGGCGGGCGCAGAGCCGCTGGCCCGGGACGCTGTGGCCCGGTTCGCCGCCCTCGGTGACGTCCGGGGAGAGGCCAGCGCTCGGGTGGCCCTGGCGGCCGTGCTGCTGGGCCAAGGGGACCTGGAGGCGGCCCGCGCGGAGGCCAGCAGGTCGGTCCGCGAGCTGGACGAGGCGGGGGACTGGATCCAGGGGAACTACGCCAGGGATCTCGTGGCCCGTGTGGACATGGAGGCGGGAGACGTCGATGCCGCGTTCGAGGGATACCTGGCCCTGCTGGACCATGCCCGGGCTCTCGGCAACGACATGGGCATGGTCATCGGGATGGCCATCATGGCCAAGATCCTTTCGGCACGAGGCGATCACCGCCGAGCCGTCCTCCTGGCCGGGGTCCACGAGACCCAGCGATCCGTGCTGGGCCTGTCCCTGCCCGAGCCGATCACGTACTTCGAGGATCCGCGTCCAGCGGCTGAGGCGGTCCTCGGGCCGGGGGAGGTAGCGAGCCTGTGGTCACAAGGTCAGGGGATGAGCATGCTCGAAGCCTTCGAGCTGATCGATGAGCTGCGTCCCTAGCCCGGGGGCTTCGCTTCGCTGATCTCGAACAGGTGGCCGTCCGGATCGCGGAAGAACGCACGGACCTCCCACGCGGACTCCACCGGAGGGGTGAGGAAGGTTGCGCCGCGTTCGGTCAGCGTCCGGTGCGCGGCGCGGCAGTCGGGGACGCGGATCGTCATGGCGTGGGAGACCCGGTCCGGGTCGGACGGCTCGGCGAACCTCACCGTGGGCTTGTCCTCCGTAGGGCCCCCGCCCGTCACCAGGAGCAGCCACGTGCCCAGGAACGTGAACACGGCCGAGGTCCCCCCATACGCGCGATAGAGCTCGGCTCCCAGGACGTCCCGGTAGTAGGCGGTGGCCCGATCCAGGTCGGCCACCACCAGGATGTGGGTGATCTCCATGCCATCCGCCGGGAAGCCCTCGCTCACGAGCGTCCAGTATGGACCGAGGCCGCCCGAGGAGGGAGCCCCCGGGGTGGGGGTGGACCGGAACGCCACGGGAACAACGAAGACGAACCCAGTTGGTGCGGCCATCGACGTCACCCCGCGCACGGACGAGGCGTGCCGGCCCTCCCGGCCGGCACTCCGCCCGTTTCGTCCCTTCCGGGGTAGGGTTGAGACGTCCCCGATCGGAGGAGGTTCGCCCATGCTTCGCCGCTTCGCCCTGCTGATGATCTCGGTGGCCGCCGTCGCGGTCCCCGGTCCCGTGACCGCTGCCCCGTTCCCCGATGTGATCGAGCTGCCGGATGGGTTCCAGCCCGAGGGGATCGCGTCCGGTCCCGGAACCACGTTCTTCGTGGGATCGATCCCCACCGGCGCGGTGTACCGGGGCGACTTCCGGACCGGCCAGGGTGCGATCCTGGTCCCTCCCACCGACGGCGAGCGTTCGGCGATCGGCCTGAAGGCCGACCCGCGGGGAAGGCTATTCGTGGCCGGCGGCGGAACCGGTCAGGCCTACGTGTACGACGCCCGGACGGGCGACCCCATGCAGGCCTACCAGTTGACCACGGACCCGGCCTTCATCAACGACGTGGTGGTCACCGAGGACGCGGCCTGGTTCACGGACTCCTTCAACCCCGTCCTGTACCGGGTTCCCCTCGGGCCCGGCGGGACCCTTCCGCCGGTTGCCCAGGCCGTGCCTCTGTCGGGGGACTACGTTCACGTGCCCAACGCGTTCAACGTGAACGGGATCGACGCCACGCCCGACGGCGGAACGCTCGTCGTCGTCAACAGCGAGACGGGCCAGCTCTTCACCGTCGACCCGGCGACTGGGGAGGCCACCGAGATCGACCTGGGCGGCGACACGGTGACGAACGGGGACGGGATCCTGCTCGATGGGAAGACCCTGTACGTGGTCCGCAACTTCCAGAACAGGATCGCGGTGGTCGGCCTCGCGCCCGACCTGACCGGCGGAACCCTGGTCTCCCACATCACCGACGACGACTTCGACATCCCCACCACCGTCGCCGAGCACGGGAGCGCACTGTACGCGGTGAACTCCAGGTTCAGCACGCCGCCCGAGGACGACACCGAATACCAGGTGGTGAGGGTGGGCAAGGCCTGAGCCGGTCAGTCCGCGGGCGGGCCGTCCACGTTGACCACGGGTGGCCCGCTGCCGGCCCGTACCACCACGGCCAAGCCCTCGGTGTCGTCGGGATTGCTCTCCCGGTGCACCGTGCCCCTGGGCACATGGATGAAGTCCCCCGGGCCAGCCGGGACGGTGGTTGCTCCTCCCGGCCCGAACTCCATCAACAGCGTCCCCTCCAGGACGTGGATCACCGACTCGTAGTCGCCGTGGTGGTGCCATCCCGAGGCCATCCCGGCCTCGGTGCGGACCAGGCCGGCCCACATCCCCCCGGTGGCCACGGCCTCCTCGCGGATCATGCCCGCCGTGGGGTCGCCGGGGGTCCTGTCTTCGGGCTTGATCACGCGGATCGGATCGGTTCCGATGAGGATCACGCCTCCCTTCAGGTCAGGCGGGCTGCGCCGAAGGCCAGCACGGCCACGGCCAGGACCAAGGTGGCGTTGGTGATGACGAACGTCCGGAACAGGGTCTTGGTCTGATCGTTCATCTTCTCCAGGAGCTCGGCTCTGAGCTCCGCGAACATGACCTGCATGTCCCGCCGCAGGAGCTCGTGCTCGCGGCTCATGGTCCGCACGTCCTCGATCAAGGTGTGAGCCTCCTCGGGCCCCAGGACCTCTTCCAGCTTCCGGTCCAGCCGCTGGCGTCGCTCGTCGATCCCCATCGTGCTCCTCCTCGTGTCCCATGACAAGGGAGGGGGAGACCCAGAGCGTAGCAGGGGGGTCCGACACGCTATCCTGGCTCCCACGCCAGCGGCCGGAGCCACCGGCCGGGAGAAAGGAGCCGCAGTGGCCGACCTGATGGACACCATCGTCTCCATGGCCAAGCGCCGTGGGATCGTCTTCCAGTCCTCCGAGATCTACGGGGGTCTGCGCTCGTTCTGGGACTACGGGCCGCTGGGGGTGGAGCTCAAGCGCAACGTCCGCGCCGCGTGGTGGAAGGACATGGTCCAGGAGCGGGCCAACGTGGTGGGACTCGAGTCCTCGATCATGATGTCGCCCAAGGTGTGGGAGGCCAGCGGCCACCTGGAGTCGTTCACCGATCCGCTGGTCGAGTGCCTGAGCTGCCACCAGCGCTTCCGCGAGGATCACCTGCCCGCGTCCCGGGCCTGCCCCAACTGCGGGAACAAGGAATGGACCGACGCCCGGAACTTCAACCTGATGTTCAAGTCGTTCATGGGCCCCGTGGAGTCAGCCGAGAACGAGGTCTACCTGCGACCGGAGACGGCGCAGGGGATGTTCGTCGACTTCGCCACCGTCCAGCAGGCTTCCAGGAAGAAGCTGCCGTTCGGGATCGCCCAGATCGGGAAGTCGTTCCGCAACGAGATCACCCCGGGGAACTTCATCTACCGCACCCGGGAGTTCGAGCAGATGGAGATGGAGTTCTTCTGCCAGCCCGGCACGGACGAGGAGTGGCACGAGTACTGGATCGGGGAGCGGATGCGCTGGTACACGGGGTTGGGGATCCGGGAGGAGAAGCTGCGGATCCGGGAGCACGAGGCCGACGAGCTGTCGCACTACTCGAAGCGGACCGTGGACATCGAGTACGCGTTCCCGTTCACGGACTGGGGGGAGCTCGAGGGCATCGCCAACCGGACGGACTTCGACCTGAAGGCCCACGAGAAGGTGTCGGGGGAGGATCTCACCTACTTCGACCAGGAGAAGGAGGAGCGCTTCCACCCGTACGTGATCGAGCCGGCGGCCGGGGTGGACCGGGCCACGCTGGCCTTCCTGATCGATGCGTACCGGGAGGAGGAGGCGCCCTCGGCCAAGGGCGGGACCGAGAAGCGCGTGTACCTGGCCCTGCACAAGGACCTGGCGCCGATCAAGGTCGCCGTCCTGCCCCTCAGCCGGAACGAGAAGCTGGTCCCCAAGGCCCAGGAGGTGTTCGACCTCCTGAAGGGGACATGGATGTGCGACTATGACGACGCCGGCTCGATCGGCAGGCGCTACCGCCGCCAGGACGAGATCGGCACGCCCTTCTGCGTCACGGTCGACTTCGAGAGCCTAGACGACAACGCCGTCACCGTCAGGGATCGGGACACCATGTCCCAGGAGCGCGTGTCTGTGGAGCTACTGCGGGATCGGCTTGCCCAGCAGCTATGAATGATTCTGTTTCGCGAGCTGACATCGAGACCGAGACGAGGCTGCTGCGGAACAGCGAGGATCCGTTCTGGGCGCGTCTCCGCAGGTTGCTGCGCGAGCGAGGCGTCGAGCCCGATGGGGTTCTCCTCGCATTTCATTGGCCCGAGGACGAGGGCGTGGAGATCGGCTACCTGGTGACGGCCGACAAGTTGGTTCTCCGATTCGAGTATTGGACGAGCCGCCCCCCGCTGCCCGAAGCAGTGTTCGAAGCGAGCGAGGAGGGTCATGTTAGCCGGGTCGTGAACCGAAGCCAGACTGGCTTCCGCTCGGAGGGCGGTACGGGAGAACCCGGTCACCTGGAGGAGCTTCGTGAACTGTCTCGTTCCGAATGGCCCAGCTCTAAGGAGATCGGTGTTGCACTGGAGATGCTCTCCGGCGGGTAGGCGCAGGATGCACTGAGGGACTCCAACCGGGTCCCGACCGTCACCTCGACATGGGATGTGCCCGTTCGGCGAGGCACGCATCCGTGGGGAAACGGGAGCACCGACACGATCGCCTACGGCAGGAAGGCGACGTCGTTGTGCCACTCGAGGAACGCTCGGGAGGGACGGTCGGCGGCATCCCGCGGCAGCCAGAGCTCTCGGCCTTCGAGCGCGTAGTAGGCCTCACCGTTGTGGAAGTCCTCACGGAGGCGACGGCT
>DASWKD010000157.1:0-2434 GCA_036396815.1 Actinomycetota bacterium
GGGGGTCAGCTGGAGGACCGCCCCGCGAACCCCGCGTACAGCGCGGCCACCGCGGTGATGGCGTGCACGATCGTGTACGCGATCGGCAGCTCGCCGTCGATCCCCACGAAGTCCGCGTACGACTGGGCGGCCACGATGTTCCACACCGTGATGGCCAGGAACACGACGCCCACGATCCGAGCCACAACCTTGGCTCCGGCCTCGCCGGAAAACGCGGAGCCCAGCACCACGATGCCCACCGCGAAGTGGATGATGTTGTGCAGGGCCCCGTAGGACAGGATCGCGGTGCCGCCCAGGTCCAACCCCTTGTCCTTGGTCACCAGCTCCAGCACCGCCACCGCCAGGTACGCGATGCCGAAGATCCAGGCGTAGGCTTTGGCCACTCCCCCGCCTGCGTACCCCTCAGCCATCGAAGGCCTCCTTCCCCGCGCGCCGCGGCGCGCGCTCACGGGCTACCGGGCCTTCGCCCGGTTTCCCCCGCTTCCGACCAGGCTCCGGTCCGAAACGTTACGCCCGCGGGGACAGGAAGGGAAGCATCATCCCGTTTCGGCCCGCTCGTCCAGGTACAGCTCCTTCAGCGTTACCTTGATGATGGCCGCCACCGGGATGGCCAGCAGGGCTCCCACCACGCCGGCCAGGGTCCCCCCCACCAGCACGGCCACGATCACCGTGGCCGCCGACATATCGATGGCTCGCCGCATCACCCGGGGAGCGATCAGGTAGTTCTCGACCTGCTGGTACACCAGGAAGAATGCGGCCGTGGCCACCAGCTGGGGAACCCCGGCGAACGCCGCCACCAGGGAGGCCGCCACCGCCCCGATGATGGCCCCGATGGTGGGCACCAGGTCGGTCAGCGCCACCCAGAAGGCCAGCGCGGCCGGATACGGCACGCCGATGACGCTCAACGCGGTGAACGACACCACCCCGGCGATCCCACTGACAGCCAGGTTCCCCAGGACGTAGCCCCCCACCCGCTGCGTGGAGCCTTCCAGGATGCGCTCGAACTCGTCACGGTCGTCGGGGTGGAGCAGGCGGGCCGTGCCGCGACGGAGCCGGGGCATCGAGGACATGAAGTACAGGGTCAGGATGACCACCGTCACGGCGTTGAATACGAACGCGGTGAAGCTCCGGATCAGGGCCAGCGCGTGGGCCGGCACCTCCCCGGCAATAGAGGACAGGCGGGCCTGGAGGTCGAACTGCTGGTCCAGCCGCTGGAACAGCGCGTTCTCCCGCTGGGCCCTGGCCAGCTCGTCGGGGGCCCGACGGGCCAGGTCGCCGACCTCGGAGATGACGATGGGCAGGACCAGGGCGGCGAACCCCACCACCACGATCAGCCCGGCCAGGAAGATCAGGGCCACGGCCCACCCGCGCTTCATCCCCCGGCGCTCCAGCCACCGCACGGCCGGTTCGAACCCGATGGCCAGGACGAGGGCCACCACCAGCAGGAGCAAGACGTTGCCCACGGCCACCACCGCCCGGGCCAGGAACAGCACGGTCAGCACTCCCGCGGCGACCTTCATCCAGTAGGAGACGGGAGGCCATCGCTGGCCCTCGGACCGGGCGGGCACTCAGGCCTCTCCTGGCGGACCGGCCGGGAGCGAGAACTTCCGCCGGAGGAGCGAGTAGAAGGATTCGGCGCCCTTCCGCCGGAGCAGCCTGGCCGGATCCTCCGCTCGGCGGATGACCACCCGGCAGCCCACCGGGAGCTGGAGCGCGGGGCGCCCGTCGGCGGACAGCAGGCCGGGCTGGGTCCCCCGGACCTCCAGGGTGACCCGCTCGTCGGGAGCCAGGACCAGGGCCCGGTCGAACACCATGTGCGGCGACACCGGGGTCAGGAGCAGGCAGTCCAGCCGCGGAGAGACGATGGGCCCCCTGGCGGCGAACGAGTAGGCCGTGGACCCGGTGGCCGTGGCCACGATCACGCCATCGGCGGAGAAGGTGGTGATCTCGTCGTCGCCCACGAAGGTGGCCAGCCGGACCATCCGCTGGGGCTCGGCCTTCTCCACGATGACCTCGTTCAGCGCCCACTGGGGCTCGTCCCAGCCGGCGCCCTCGGGCTGGGCCACCAGGGCGGTGCGCTCCTCGACGTCCAGATCCCCGGCCAGGAACGCCTCGAGGGCATCCGGCCCATCCTCCGGCTCCACCTCGGTCAAGAACCCCAGGCGTCCCACGTTGATCCCCAGGACCGGGGCCAGGGCTCGGTTGGCGGCCAGGGCGGCCCGGAGCAGAGTCCCGTCGCCGCCCACCGACACCACCAGCCCGAGGCCCTGGGCGAACGTCTCCACCGGCGAGGAGGCGTCCGCACCCACGTCCGCCTCCTCCAGCGACCGCGTCTCCAGGCCGCGGTCCCGGCACCACGTGACCAGTGCGGCCGCGGCCTCCATGGCCTCCCGGCGGGCGGGATGGACGACGAACCCGACCTTCACCGCTCCGG
>DASWKD010000158.1:0-14030 GCA_036396815.1 Actinomycetota bacterium
CAGGCGAGCGGCCCTGCATGGCGAGCTGGCCCGGATCGTGGCCAACGCCGAGGATCTGGTCACCGGATTCACCGGTCTGGCCATCGACGGTCCGCCGACCCGCCCGTGGGCCATGTCTCGCGGCCAGTGGGTCCACCGCAACGTCGCCGGGTTCGAGCGCGTCCTGGCGCCGTGGACCGAGCGCCTCCTGGGCCGGCGTGGCGGCGGGCCGCTCTCGGCGGTGCGCCGCAAGCTCCTGGCCGCCCAGGTGGGTGGCCTCCTGGGGTACCTGGGGCGCAAGGTCCTGGGACAGTACGACCTGTTCGGCCAGCCGGGCCAGGACGACGACGTGCTGTACTTCGTCCTCCCCAACGTGGTGGAGCTGGAGCGCCGGTACTCCTTCCCCCCCAGCGACTTCCGGCTGTGGCTGGCCCTGCACGAGGTCACCCACCGCGTCCAGTTCGGCGGCGTGCCCTGGCTCCGCGGGTACGTCCAGGGCCTGGTTGACCGCTACCTGGGCTCCGTGGACCTCGACCCCCGCAAGCTGATCGAGACCCTCAAGCGTGCGGTGGAGGAGGCCCGGCGGAACCCGCAGTGGCGGGGCCTGGGCATCCTGTTCCTGCTGATGACCCCGGAGCAGCGCGAGGTGTTCCGGCGGATGCAGGCCGTGATGAGCGTGCTGGAGGGCCACGCCAACTTCGTGATGGACGGCCTGGCTCGGGACAACGTGCGCCAGGGCGAGCGCATGCGCCGGGTCCTCCGACGCCGGAGGAGGGGACGACCGGTGGACCGGTTCGTGCAGAAGACCATGGGCATGGAGGCCAAGGTTCGCCAGTACGACATCGGGGAGCGGTTCGTGGCCGGGGCGGTGGACCTCCTGGGCATGCAGGGCTTCAGCCGCGTGTGGGAGGGGCCCGAGCGTCTGCCCACGCTGGAGGAGATCGCCGCGCCCGCGTCGTGGGCCCGGCGCGTGGCCGGCTGATGGCGGCCCGCCCGCCGGCGGTGGCCAGGGTCCTCCAGCGGGCCACCGCCGCGGTGCGCGCGAACGACATGATCCCGCCGGGAAGCCTCGTGCTGGTGGCCTGTTCCGGCGGCCCGGACTCCCTGTGCCTGCTCCACGCCCTGCACCGGCTGAAGCGCCTCCTGAAGATCCGGATCGCCGTGTTCCACTTCGATCACGGCCTGCGCCGTGGCGCGGGTGAAGACGCGGCGTACGTGGAACGGCAGGCCGCCCGTCTGAAGGCGCCGTTCTCCTCCGAGCGCGCTGGGGACCGCCCGGGGAAAGGCCGGTCGGTGGAGGCCTGGGCCCGCATGGCCCGCTACGCCGCGCTGACCCGGGCGGCCAACGAGACCGGCGCCGACGTGGCCGCCCTGGGTCACACCCTGGACGACCAGGCGGAGACCGTGCTCCTGGGACTGGTCCGCGGAGGCGGGCTGGAGTCCGTGGCCGGGATGCCTCCCGCGGGCCCGGTCCCGCCCCTCGGCTTCCCCGCGGCCCGCCCCCTGATCGAGGTCACCCGGGAGGAGACCGAGGCCTTCTGCCGCTCGCTCCGCCTGCGCCCCCGGGAGGACCCGATGAACCGCGACCCCCGGTTCCTCCGGGTTCGGCTTCGCCGGAAGGCCATCCCCGCCCTGGAGCGGGCCCTGGGCCGCAACGTCCGGGCCACCCTGGCCCGGACCGCCGACCACGTCCGGGCCGATGCCGCCTACCTGGACCGCCTGGCCTCGGAGGCGGCGGCGTCCGTCGTGGTGGTGGACGACGACGCGGCACGGATCCGGGCCGAGGCCCTGGCCGCCCTGCCCGGGCCGCTGGCCTCCCGGGTGGCCCGACAGGCCCTCCGTCTGATGGCCGCGGCCGGGGGCGAGTGGGACGCCGACGTCACCGCGGCCCACGTCCAGGCGGTCCTGGACCTGGCCGGGGGCCGGCCCGGCCGCCGGGCCGACCTGCCGGGGGCCTTGTCCGCCGAGCGCGACAGGGAGTATGTTCGGCTCTCTCGCTCTTCCCCCGGCCGGCGGCCGTCGCGAGGCTGACGGGGTCGGGCGAAGGGGGGTCGGCGATGGCAGGCGACGGGCGCACGGCTACATTCTCGGGTCACGTGGCCGAGTACGAGCAGGACATCGACCGGATCCTCATCACCGGCGGGGACATCCAGGACCGCATCCGGGAGCTGGGCGAGCAGATCACCGAGGACTACCGGGGGCGGGAGCTCCTGCTGGTGGGGGTCCTCAAGGGCGCGTTCGTGGTCATGGCCGACCTGTCGCGCCACATCCGCCTGCCGCTCCAGTTCGACTTCATGGCCGTGTCGTCCTACGGGGCGGCCACCAAGACCTCGGGCGTGGTCCGCATCCTCAAGGACCTGGACATCGACCTGGAGGGGCGCGACGTCCTGCTCGTGGAGGACATCGTGGACTCCGGGCTCACGCTGCAGTACCTGCTGAAGAACCTGCGCACCCGCCGGCCGGCCACCCTGGAGGTGTGCGCGCTGTTCGAGAAGACCGAGGTCCAGGAGGTGGACGTGGACATCCGGTACCGGGGGTTCCAGCTCCCGCCGGTGTTCGTGGTCGGTTACGGCCTGGACTTCGACGAGCGGTACCGGAACCTGCCGTACCTGGCCACGCTCAAGCCGGAGGTGTACGCGGGGTAGGCTCCCCGCCCCGGTCCCGGGCGGGCAGGGCCCGGTGCCGGGCCAGGCCGAGCACTCCCACCGCCGCGGCCCCGGTCCCCGCCACCACCAGGGAGCCTCGCGCCCCTGCGGCCTCCAGCAGGATGGCCCCCAGGCCCAGGGCCGTGATCTGGGACGCGTTGACCACGCCGTAGTACGCGGCGAACACCCGTCCGCGCAGGGACTCGGGCACCCGGTGGTGGATCAGGCTCCGCATGGACACCAGCTGTACGCCGTTGGCCATCCCGCCCACCAGGAACATGGCCAGCGCCACGGGGAGGGTGGCGTAGCCGGCGGCCAGAGCTACCGCGGCCCCCCCTATCACCGAGGCCAGGAAGAGCGCCGGGGCCAGGCGGCCGACGCCGAGCCGGCCGGAGGCCAGGGCGCCCACCGCGATCCCCAGCGTCCACGCCCCGACCAGGGCGCCGTAGCCCACATCGCCCGCCTCGAGCACGTCCTTGGCGAAGAACACCTCCGCCACGTTGTCGATGCCCGCGAACAGGATCATGCCGCCCAGCAGGAGGATGGACAGCCGGAGCAGGCGGTCCTTGCCGATGAACGCCACGCCCTTGCGCAGCTCCCCCGAGGGTTCGGCCTGGTGACGGCCCGTGCCCGGACGCCGGGTCCGCATGGCCAGCACGGCCACGGCCACCACTCCGAACGTGGCCGCGTCCGCGAACAGGGTGGGCCCGTGGCCCAGGGCGTGGGTCAGCCCCCCGCCCAGCACCGCGCCGAGGGGCGTGGCCACCCATCGGGCCACCTCCATCATCGCGTTGCCCTGGGTGGCCCGGTCCTGGCCGATAGCCCTCGGCACCAGGACCAGCAGGGCCGGCTGGGTCACGGCCACGCCGGCCCCCAGCACCAGCGACAGCGCGAGGATGGTGCGCAGGTCGTCGGCGAAGGCCAGCCCGGCGATGGCCGCCGCCTGGACCAGGGCGGTCACGCTCAGGACCCGCACGGTCTCGTACCGGTCCACCAGGTACCCGGCCACGGTGGCCAGGGCCACGGCGGGGACCAGGCCGGCCAGCAGGAGCCCGGATACCGCCCACCCGGAGCCGGTCAGCTCTTCCACCTTCAGGGTCAGGGTGATCAGGGCCAGATAGTCGCCCGCAGAGGACAGCGCGTACGCGCTGAACAGGATGCCGAAATCTCTGCGGGAGGGCCGGGTCATGGCTCGCCATTCAAGCACTCCGGAGCAGGCTGTCAAAGCCGACGGAGCCCACGTCGGACCCCCGTGCTACCATCGGACGAGGGCCGGTGAGCGCACCCCGAAGGAGCTCCCCACGAAACCTCGCGATCCCAAGTCCATCCGACCGTTCCGGACACCACTCCT
Organism: Actinomycetota bacterium; assembly: GCA_036396815.1. Classification (GTDB taxonomy): domain Bacteria; phylum Actinomycetota; class UBA4738; order UBA4738; family CALAEC01; genus DASWKD01. The sequence continues at coordinate 3,976 of DASWKD010000158.1, forward strand.
GTACGTCGTCCTGGTCCTGGCCGCCCTGTGGCTGCTGGTGGGATCCATCATGCGTTCGCCGGAGGCCGAGCGGGTCACGTTCACCGAGCTCGAACAGCTGGCCTCCCAGCAGAAGGTGGCCACGGCGGTGTTCCTGGAGCGGGACCAGCAGGTGGAGGGCAAGCTGGTCACCGGGCAGGCCTACGAGGCCGCGTACCCGCAGGAGTACCAGGACGAGCTGGCCCTGAAGCTTCAGGATGCGGGGGTCCCGGTGGCCGCCGACGCCCAGAAGGGGTCCGCCTTCCTCAACGTGATCCTCCAGATCCTGCCGTTCCTCCTGATCTTCGGGTTCATCATCTTCCTGATGCAGCAAGGCCAGGGCGGCGGGGGCCGGGTCATGTCGTTCGGCAAGGCCAAGGTCCGCCAGGTGGCCAAGGACGAGCCCAAGACCACGTTCCAGGACGTGGCCGGCGTGGACGAGGCCATCGAGGAGCTGGGCGAGGTCAAGGAGTACCTGGAGAACCCGGCCAAGTTCCAGGCCATGGGCGCCAAGGTTCCCAAGGGCGTCCTGCTGTTCGGCCCCCCGGGCACCGGCAAGACCCTGCTGGCCCGGGCGGTGGCCGGTGAGGCCGGGGTGCCGTTCTTCTCGATCTCGGGCTCGGACTTCGTGGAGATGTTCGTGGGCGTGGGCGCGGCCCGGGTCCGTGACCTGTTCACCCAGGCCAAGGAGAGCGCGCCGGCCATCGTGTTCATCGACGAGATCGACGCCGTGGGTCGTCACCGCGGGGCCGGCCTGGGCGGCGGCCACGACGAGCGCGAGCAGACCCTGAACCAGCTCCTGGTGGAGATGGACGGCTTCGACGCCCGGACCGGCGTGATCCTGATGGCCGCCACCAACCGGCCCGACATCCTGGATCGCGCGCTCCTGCGCCCCGGGCGGTTCGACCGCCAGGTGGTCATCGGCCTGCCGGACCTGGAGGGCCGCAAGGCCATCCTCCGGGTGCACGCCCGGGGCAAGCCGCTGGCCGAGGGCGTGGACCTGGACGTGATCGCCCGCATGACCCCTGGGTTCACCGGCGCCGACCTGGCCAACGTGGTCAACGAGGCGGCCCTGCTGACGGCCCGCCGCGGCAAGCAGGCCGTGACCATGGCCGAGCTGGAAGAGGCCTTCGACCGGGTGATCCTGGGCCCGGAGCGCCGGACCCGGGTGATCTCGGACAAGGAGAAGAAGATCACCGCGTACCACGAGGCCGGGCACGCCATCGTGGCCCACGCCCTGCCCAACGCGGACCCGGTGCACAAGGTGACGATCATCCCCCGGGGCATGGCCGGCGGGTACACCATGACGCTTCCCACCGAGGACAAGACCATCCACACCCGGTCGGAGATGAACGACCAGCTGGCCCACAGCCTTGGGGGCCGGGTGGCGGAGCAGCTGGTGTTCGGCGACATCACCACCGGGGCCGGCAACGACATCCGCGAGGCCACCAAGCTGTCCCGGAAGATGGTCACCGAGTACGGGATGTCGGACCGCATCGGCCCGCTGACCCTGGGCACGCCCGAGCACGAGGTGTTCCTGGGCCGGGACTTCTCCAACACCCAGGACTACTCGGACCAGGTGGCGTTCGAGATCGACTCCGAGGTCCGCCGCCTGATCGACGAGGCCCACGACGAGGCCCTGGACATCCTCAAGGACAACCGCGCCAAGCTCGACGAGATCGCCGCGGCTCTGATCGAGCGGGAGACCCTGGACAAGGAGGACCTGGAGGCCATCCTGGAGGGTATCAACAAGCGCCCGGTGCCGGAGGGCAACGGGAGCCGGAGCGCCGGGGCCATGGTCTCGCCGCGCAGCCTGCGCAGCCGCGAGGGCAAGGGTCCGCTCCGCTGATGCCGGAGTACGACGCCCAGAAGGTCGAGGAAGGCGTCCGCCTGATCCTGGAAGGCATCGGCGAGGAGCCGGGCCGGGAGGGCCTCAAGGAGACGCCGCGGCGGGTGGCCGGCATGTACCGCGAGATCTTCGGCGGCCTGCACCAGGATCCCGAGGCCGTCCTGGACGTGACCTTCGCCGAGGGCCACGACGAGATGATCATGATCCGGGACATCCGCCTGGAGTCGCAGTGCGAGCACCACCTGGTGCCGTTCGTCGGGAACGCCCACGTGGCCTACATCCCCAGCAAGGACGGGAAGATCACCGGCCTGTCCAAGCTGGCCCGGGTGGTGGAGGTCCTGGCCAAGCGGCCCCAGGTCCAGGAGCGCCTGACCACCCAGATCGCCGACGCGATCGAGCGCGTACTGAAGCCCCGCGGGGTTCTGGTGGTCATCGAAGCCGAGCACTTCTGCATGTCGATGCGAGGGGTCCACAAGCCCGGCCACGTCACCGTGACCTCGGCCGTCCGCGGTCTGTTCCGCAACGACGCCCGGACCCGAGCCGAGGCCTTCGGCCTGATCCACCCCCGCGCCTGAGCGCCCTACGCCCCTTGCGGGAGGGGCCCTTTGTGCAAGTGCACGAAGGATAATCGGCCCTCGATGGGGAAATACCCTTAGGACGGATCCGACGAAGAGAACGAGAGGAGCCTCCCGCCCATGAAGCGCGCCCTTCTGCTGATCCCCGCCCTGCTGACCGGCCTGGCCGCCGCCCCGTCCGGCGCGGCCAGCCCATCCCAGGACTTGGCCGTGGCCCGGACCTTCGCCCCTCCGGGGAGCCTCGACGATGGCCACCTCGCCATCGCCTCGGCCCTGACCCGTCTGGACGCCCAGGGGGAGATCGCCTCGGACGACCCGCTTCCCGGCCAGCGCTACCCCTGGCGGATCCCCCGCTCGTCCGCCGACCGGCCCGACGAGCGTTCAGGCCGGCTCCTGCACTTCGTCTACCTCGTCCCCGCCGGGGCGCCCGACGACCAGTTCGACGAGAAGGGGATCCTCGAGGACTCGGCCCGGTCCATGAACGCGTGGATGAGGCAGCAGACACCCAAGCAGTGGCGGCTGGACACGTTCACGTTCGAGTGGGACGATCCGGAGACGATCGAGGAGGACCCGATCTCGATCAACGCCGTGGACTTCACGTTCATCAGGTCCACGAAGAGTGACGACCAGCTGGACAGCGTCAGCGAGGTTGAGGCGGAGCTGATCGCCCTTGGGTTCAACCAGAGCAACAAGCGGTACCTCTCCTACGTGGCCGCGAACGCCGGTGGCGTGTGCGGCGACGCGTGGTGGACGCTCAGCCCGCAGGCAGGTGCGTTCGACGGCAAGTACTCAGACGTGTACCTGTACAGCTCGTCCGGGTGCCGGGCCCGCGACTTCGCCCCGAACGCCACCCAGCCGTTCTTCACCGAGACCATCGCCATGCAGGAGATGATCCACAACGACGGCGCGGTGCCCATGAGCGCCCCGCACAACTGCCTGGTGTCCCTGCTGGCGTACGGGCATGTTTGCACGGGACCGCTCAACGTGACGCCGAACCTGGACCCCGAGTCGACCGACGTGATGTTTCCCTACGTCGGCCTGCCGCTGAACCAGAAGTTCCTCGACCAGGATCGGCTGGACTACTACGGCCATCCGTTCCCGACGCGGGACCTGGAGCAGGGCCTGTACCTGGAGAACGCCTAAGGCAACTCGGCGGCGCCCCCGCTAGGCTGGGGGTGATGAGCGCGTTCGACTGGCACGTCGGTGACCGCGTCCTCCGGTGCGCGGAGCGGACCCACGTCATGGGTGTGATCAACGTCACTCCGGATTCCTTCTCCGACGGCGGCCGGCTCGAGGATCCCGAGGCGGCCGTCACTCAGGGTCTCCGCATGACCGAGGACGGCGCCGACCTCCTGGACGTGGGCGGCGAGTCCACCCGCCCCGGCTCCGACCCGGTCGCCGTTCCCGAGGAGATCGACCGCGTCCTCCCGGTGATCAAGCGCCTCACCGCGGAGGTCGACATCCCCATCTCCATCGACACCCGCAAGGCCGAGGTGGCCCGGGCCGGCCTCGATGCCGGAGCCACCATCGTCAACGACATCACCGCCGGCAGCGACCCTTCGATGTTCACGATCGTCCGCGAGGCCGGCGCCGGCATGGTCCTGATGCACATCAAGGGCGAGCCGAAGACGATGCAGGAGAACCCCACCTACGACGACGTAGTCCGCGAGGTTCACGACTACCTGGCCGGACGTATCGAGGCCGCCGTGGCCGCCGGAATCCCCGCCGAGCGGCTGGCCGTGGACCCGGGTCTTGGCTTCGGCAAGACCGCCGCCCACTCCTACACCCTGATGCGCGAGGTCGAGGCCCTCCTCGACCTGGGCCGCCCGGTCGTGGTCGGTCCCTCGCGGAAGTCGTTCATCGGGGCGGCATCCGGCGACCTTCCGGTGGAGGAGCGCCTGGAGGGCACGGCGGCGGCCGTGGCCGTGATGGCTTTCCAGGGCGCCCACGTGGTCCGGGTCCACGACGTGCGCGAGATGGTCCGTGTGGTCCGGGTGGCCGACGCCATCCGAGGGTCATGAGCTCCCTCGATCTCCGCCGGGCCCGGGTCTCCGCCGGGGACATGGCCTACGCGGACGAGGGCGACGGCCCCGCGGTCCTCCTCCTCCACGGCCTGCCCACCTCCTCCCACCTGTGGCGAGACCTGGTCCCGATGCTCTCGGTCCGGTTCCGGGCCATCGCCCCCGACCTCCTGGGGTACGGGGCCTCCGACAAGCCGTCCGGCGCGGACCTCCGCATCGAGGCCCAGGCCGGATACGTCCGGGAGCTCCTGGCCCAGCTCGGCGTGGAGCGATTCGCGGTGGTCGGCCATGACATCGGCGGGGGGATCGCCCAGCTCCTGGCCCTCGATCCCGGGGTGGAGGCCATCGCCCTGGTGGACGCGATCGCGTTCGACGCCTGGCCCGTGGACGGCGTCCGCCGCCTCCAGGCCAAGGAGACCGTGGATGCCGCGCTGGCCGAGCGGTTCGTGCGGGCCAGCTTCGACCTCGGCATGCGTCGCCCCCTGGCCGAGGACGACCTCCGCGCGTACCTGGATCCGTGGCTGGCCGACCCGCTGGCGCTGCTGCGGGCGGCCCGGGCCCTGGACGGCCGAGCGCTCCTCGACATGCGGAGCATCGAGGTGCCCTCGTTCGTCTTGTGGGGCGAGGACGACCCCTTCCTCCCCGCGTCGGTAGCCGAGCGCCTGTGGGAGATCCTCCCCGAGGCCGGCGTGGCCCTGCTTCCGGGGTGCGGGCACTTCGTGACCGAGGACGCCCCGGAGACCGCGCTCCCGATCCTGGCCCAGTTCCTGCGCAACCGGTACCTGGGCCAGGCCGGCCACGACCACGCCGGCGGGCCCGTACCGGTCAACCTGGGTGTCTCCTTCGACCGCCCCCCTCCGGACGCCGGGCTGGAAGACGAATGAGCGCGCTGGACCTTTCGCTGACGCCGGAGGAGCGTGACGGCTACCTCCACGAGCAGCGCACGGCCCGGGTGGCCACCGCCGACCAGGGCGGCGAGCCCCATGTGGTCCCCCTGTGGTTCGTGTGGCACGACGGCGCACTGTTCCTGAACTCGACCCTCGGCAACGTGACCGTGGAGAACATGCTCCGCACCGGACGGGCCGCGGTCACCGTGGACGACGGCGACACGTACGATGCCCTCCGCGGCGTGACCCTGCACGGCCGCGTGGAGCGCGCGCACCGGGACCCTCGCGTGCCCGACGTGGAGCGGCTGTGGTCGGAGAAGTACATGGCCGGCCAGCCCGTCCCCTACTCCCGGTGGAAAGATCGGACGTGGCTCCGGCTGGATCCGGACGACGAGGCCTCGTGGGACTTCCGGAAGATCCCCGAGGCCAAGGCCCGCCGCGACGCGGCGCGGGCCAGGGGAGGCTCGTAGTGCCGCAGCTGATCCGGGTCACCGGGATCGAGGCCACCGGGCGGCACGGCGCCAGCCGCGGCGAGCGCGACGCGGCGCAATCCTTCCTGGTGGACCTGGAGGTGGTCGTCCAAGCGGAGGGCGACGACCTCGCCTCGACCGCCGACTACCGCGAGCTGGTCGCCGCGGCCCGCCGGGTGATCGAGGAGGAGTCCCACGCCATCATCGAGACGATCGCCGAACGGGTGGCCGCCGCCGCGGCCGCGGTCCCCGGCGTGCTCACCGTGCGGGCGGTGGTCCACAAGCCGGCCGCCGCCGGCCGCCTGGAGGTGGACGACGTCTCGGCCGAGGCCACCGCGGGCAGCGTGGGCCGGTGACCAAGGCGTACCTCGGCCTCGGCTCGAACCTGGGGGACCGGCTCGAGAACCTCCAGGAGGCCGTGCGCCGCCTCCCGGCGAGGGACGTCCGGCCGCTCCGCTCCTCGCGGGTGTACGAGACCGAACCGGTCGGCGGGCCGGAGGAGCAGCCCCAGTACCTGAACGCGGTGATCGAGGTGGACACGGACCTCGAGCCGCGCGGCCTGCTCGCGGTGTGCCTGGGGATCGAGGACGACATGGGCCGGGTCCGCGGCGAGCGGTGGGGCCCACGGATCATCGACCTCGACGTGCTGACCTTCGGCGACGACGAGGTCCACGAGGATGGCCTGGACGTCCCGCACCCCCTGATGCACGAGCGTGGCTTCGTGCTCCTGCCCCTGCTGGAGCTGGATCCCGATCCACCCCTGCCCGGGGGCCGGCGGGTGTCGGACGTGGCCCTCCCCCTGGGGGCGGTGGGTGGCGCCGTGGTGCACGCCCCACCTCTGCAGATGCCGTAGGGGTCAGCCGAGCAGCCGGGCTAGCGCGGTGGCCGCCGCCGTCCCGGACCGGCTCCCCTCCCGCATCTTTACCGGACCGAGGCCGGGGCCTGCAGGACCTCGTAATGGGTCACCCGCTCCGGCTTGGTCAGCAGGAACCGGTCGTCCTCCGGGTAGTAGCGGGCCCGGGTCAGGTCCGGCCCGGCGAACGCCCGGATGCCGTCCTCGGAGTCCCACAGGGAGATCAGCGTGAACGTGCCCCGGTCCCCGTCCACCTCGCGGAGGACCATAACGCCCCGGTTCCCGGGGGTGCCTTCCAGCTCGGGGACCCCGGTCATGTCCAGGTACCCGGCGTAGGCCTCGGCGTCCCGGGCCCGGGTGGTCCCCGTCCACAGGCGGGCGATCATCGCGCCCTCATGAGCCGGAAGCCCTGTCGGACCAGGCGCTTCCCCAGGGCCTCGCGGAACCTGGGGGCGCTCACCCGTGGCCGGGCCAGGGCCCGGCGGACGTCCTGCTCCTGGAGCCGGGTCAGCTCTCGATCGAGCGCTGGGTGCATCGGTGCCTCCCTTCTTAGTAACCATCGTATACACTACGGTAGTGACGAGGGCCGCGTCAACTCCCCCGTATAACGCTGAAGGACGGGTTCTTGTGAGGGAACCGGTGAAGGGAGTACAGTGGTTTCGATGAACGTGGCGGAAGAGGCGGGGACCCGGCCCGCCCCCGGCGAGCTGGTCCTGGTCCAGGCCTTCATCAACACCGTGGACCTGGAGGGCGGCGAGGAGCAGCTGATCGATCCTCCGGCCCTCGGCCGGTGGTTGCGCGACCACGGCCTGATGGACGACGCCGTTCCGCTGGGCGAGGACGACCTCCGGCTGGCCGTCCAGGTCCGCGAGGCGCTCCGGAGCCTGGCCCGGGCCAACCACGACGACCGGACGGACCCACGGGCCGCGGCGCTCCTGGACCGCGTGGCCTCCGGGGCCCGGCTCCGGGTCCGGTTCGACGGCGGGGGCGCGCGGCTGGAGCCCGACCGTCCCGGGATCGACGGGGCCCTGGGCCGCCTGCTGGGGATCGTGTACGCGTCGATGGTCGAGGGGACCTGGGGCCGGCTGAAGGCCTGCCGCCGCGAGACCTGCCGGTGGGCGTTCTACGACGGGTCGCGGAACCACAGCTCGAGCTGGTGCGACATGGCGGTGTGCGGCAACAAGGAGAAGGCCAAGGCGTACCGACGCCGGAAGGCCGGGGCATGACGCTCGAGGTTCACCCGGTCACCGCCGACCGGTGGAAGGACCTGACCCGCCTGTTCGGGCCCAACGGGGCCACCTCCGGGTGCTGGTGCATGTGGTGGCGGCAGACCTCGGCCGAGTACGACCGAGACCACGGCGAGCCCAACCGGCGCGCCCTCAAACGCCTTGTGGACCGGGGCCGGGTCCCCGGCCTGCTGGCGTACCGCGACGGCGAGCCCGTGGGCTGGGTGTCGGTTGCCCCGCGGGACGAGTTCGGGCGGCTGGACCGCTCGCCGGTCCTGGGCCGGGTGGACGACCGGCCGGTGTGGTCGGTGGTCTGCTTCTACATCCCCCGGCAGCACCGCCGCGGCGGCGTGGGGGAGGCCCTGCTCCGGGCGGCCGTGGACCATGCCGCGTCGCGAGGGGCAGGCATCGTCGAGGGCTACCCCGTGGCCACGGCCGACGGCAAGGTCCCCGGGGCCTCGATCTACACCGGCGTCGTGTCGATGTTCCGCCGGGCCGGGTTCCGGGAGGTCGAGCGGCGGAGCGAGAAGCGTCCCATCATGCGGTGGGTGGCGCGGTGAGGCGCTATCCTCTGAGCGAGGAGGCATCGTGCGCCCGTACGCAGCCACAGCCACGCTCACCGCGCTGCTCTTCCTGACACCGAACGCCGGCGCGGCGGGCCAGCCCAGGGTCATCGAGGGCCTGACCTACGCGTCCCCGGGCGGGCACCCGCTCCACCTGGACGCGTACCTGCCGTCGGATCCCGCCCCCGCGCCGGGCGTGATCGTCCTCCACGGCGGGGCGTGGTCGGAGGGGAGCCGACAGGACGCGGGATTCGTGGGCCGGTGGCTGTCCGAGCGAGGCCTGGCCGCCTTCGTGATCGACTACCGCCTGGCCCCCCGCCAGCCGTTCCCGGCGGCCGTGCGGGACGCCCAGGCCGCCGTCCGCTGGGTCCGGGCCAACGCCCGGTCGTACGGGGTGATCCCCTCGCACCTCTCGGCGTTCGGCGTCTCGGCCGGAGGCCATCTGGCGGCCATGCTCGGGGTGCTGGGGCGGGGCTCGCTGGACCGGGGCGCCCGGGTGCGGGTCGCCGTGTCCTGGTCGGGGCCCATGGACCTGGTCGGCCTGCTGGCCGAGACCCGCGGCGAAGCCGCCGACGTGGTGGAGCCCTTCGTGGGCTGCACGACCTGCGTGGACCGCCTCCGCGCGGCGTCCCCGATCAACCACGTGGACGGTTCTGACGCCGCCGTGCTCCTGGTGGCCTCGTCCACGGAAGCTCTGCCGTTCGGGCAGACGGTCCGCATGGGGGAGGTCCTGGAGGCCGAGGGCGTCCCCCACCGTGTGGTGGAGATCCCCGGGAGCCTCCACGCCGAGGGCTTCGCCTACATGCCCCTCGAGGGCCGAACCGTCCTGGACGCCACCGTGGCCTACCTCACCGACCAGGTCCAGCGCCGGGCGCCCGCCGGCCCGCCCCTGGACCTCGACCTCCGCCTGTTCCTCCTGCTGGCCGCGATGTTCCTGCTGGGCGCGGCCATGCGCGCCGCCCTGGTGCCCGCCCTCCCCCTGCACCAGGCCGAGGTGTCCTGACACCTATACTCGGCCCCGAGGGCCGCGACATCACAGATCACACCGGCACGACGGACCCGCGCGACCCCCTGGACCTGTCGGTCGTGGGGGCGGGCAGGGTGGCCACCGCGCTGGCCGTGCTCCTCAGACGGGCCGGCCACCCCGTGCGTGCCGTGACCGGGGGCCCGGCGTCCGAGGAGCGCGCGGCCCGGCACCTCCCAGGGGTCCCCTTCGTCTCCGGGCCGGAGGCCGCGGAGGCCGGACGCGTGGTTCTGATCGGCGTGCCCGACGACGCGATCGCCGGCGTGGCCTCGGGCTTCCACTGGCGTGCCGGCCAGACCGTCCTCCACCTGTCCGGCGCGGTGGGGCTGGACGCGCTGGCCACGCCACGCACGGACGGGGCCGGGGTGGGGTCCCTGCACGTCCTGCAGACCGTGCCGGACGTCGAGGCCGGCGTGGAGCGGATCCCCGGCAGCCACGCCGCGGTCACCGCGGAGCACGAGGAGGACCTGGCCCTGGCCGAGCGCCTGGCCGCCGACGCCGGCGCGGTGCCCTTCCGCCTCGATGACGCGCGCAAGCCCCTGTACCACGCGGCCGCCGTGTTCGCCTCG
>DASWKD010000159.1:0-2536 GCA_036396815.1 Actinomycetota bacterium
GGATCGGCCTCCGCGTAGCCCAGGGCCTCGGCCTCCTCCAGGGCCTGCTCCAGGGTCAGGCCCTCGGTCTCCATGCGGTGCAGGCAGAAGTTCGTGGTGCCGTTCAGGACGCCCTCCACCCGGGTGATGCGATCGCCCGCCGCCAGGCGGGTGAGCGTGTCGACCACCGGGACCCCCGACATGACCGAGGCCTCGTACAGGAGCCGTCGCCCGTTGCTGTCGGCCACGGCCTGGAGGCAGTGCCGACGCCGGGCCAGCAGCTCCTTGTTCGCGGTGACCACGTCCTTGCCGTGGAGCAGGGCCACCTCGATCAGGGCCCCGGACGGGTCGAGGCCGCCCATGACCTCGATGACCACGTCCACGTCGTCGCGGTCCACGATCTCCAGCGGCTCCGCGGTGAAGATCGATCGGGGGAGCGGGACGTCCCGGGGCTTCTCCAGGTCGCGCACGGCCACCGCCCGGATGACCGGGCGCCGGCCCCACCGCGTGGCCAGGTGGTCGCGGTTGGCGGCTAGCAGCCGGGCCACGGCCGAGCCCACCACCCCGCACCCCAGCAGACCGATCCCCAGGACGTCGGGCTCGGCGGCGTGCGGCTGACCGGGGGTCGGTGGATCCTCGATGCGGGTGCTCACGTTGCCTCCTCGTCTCGGGGCCCGCGCCGCCCGCCCGCAGGTGGGAGGACAGGGGACATCCCCCGATCCGAGGAGTCCGAGCCGTTCGTTGCTCGCCCGAGCCCTATCGGTCCCGTCTACCGGGCTGGCGTTGGCACCTTGGCGGCTTCACCAGGTTGCCGGGCGGTCACAGGGCCAGTTCCCTCGCGCCTCTCTTGATACAAGGGCGGAGTATACGGGGCTCGTCCCGGTGTGACAAGCGGAGCGCGTGATCGATCCCGCTCACGCCGCGGGGTCAGGCGTTGCCGGCCTGTGGGGACCCGCCCATGAAGTGGGTCAGGTCGGAGCGCATGCCATCGACCGAGGCCTGGAGCCCGTTCATCCGCTCGTTCATGCTTCGCTCCAGCCCGCCGATCCGGGCATCGATCCTGTTCTCGAGCCCATCGATCCTGGCGTCCGTGCGCTCCTCGAAGCGGTCCTGGCGCTGCTCCAGCCGGTCGATGCGCTTCCCCAGAGCAGCGAAGCCCTCGCGCATCTCGGCCTTGACCTCGTCGAACCTGTCGTCGACCTGAGCGAACCGGCCGTCCACCTGAGCGAACCGGCCGTCCACCTGAGCGAACCGGGCGTCGACCTGAGCGAACCGGGCGTCGACCTGAGCGAACCGGTCCTTGACCTCGTCGAACCGGCCTTTCGAGTGCCAGGTCAGCCAGATCGTGGCCACGGCGACGACCGCCGCGTTGAGGGCTACGTTCGTGAGCTCCATCCGTGTCTCCTCCGAGGGGGAGGCTCGGTTGCGAGAAGCCTAGCACCCCCCACCGACATCCTTGCGGCGGCCCATCGACTCGGGCAGGATGTCGGCAACAGAAGATGTGTCCCGAGGTGTCCCGGCGGCCATCCGCCTGGACCAGGGAAGCCGGTGGGAATCCGGCACGGTCGCGCCACTGTGACCGGGGAGCGATCCCGAGACATGCCACTGGGGCTCAGGCCCCGGGAAGGCTCGGGGGAGCGGTGATCCGGAAGTCAGGAGACCTGCCTCGGGGCCATGGGAGCCGTCCCTCGCGCCAAGGCGTCGGGCTCGCCGGGCATGCGCCTCCGGCCGAGGGCCGGGGGCGTTCGTGTTATCGCCTCCGAGGGACGGCCCGAGTGGCCGCGCGTTCGGCCGGGAAGGAGAAAGCGATGACCCGCTCGGTGAGGAGGTTCGCCGCCCTGGCGTGTCTGGTGGTCGTCTCGGGGACGGCCCAGGCCAAGCCGGCCGTCACGCCGGCTTCGAAGGCCATCCGCTACGTGGCCCAGACCCAGGCTCCGGACGGCACGTTCTTCGGTGGGGGACAGTCGGTCGCGTACAGCGGAGGGCTGGCCGACACGCTGGTCTCGCTGTCGGCCGACACGGGCCTTCGGAGGGGCCGCCTGGGCCCGGCGCTTGCGCAACTCCAGGTGAAGGGGCCCGAGGAGATGACCCGCGCAGCGTACGCGGCCCGGGCGGTCATGGCCCTGGTCGCCGTGGGCAGGAACCCTCGCTCGTTCGGCGGGTACGACTACGTGGCCAAGCTGGACTCGTATTCGGGGGCCGGGGCGTGGGAAGGGCAGATGTACGCGAACGCCATCGCTGCCTTGGGTGCTTTGGCGGCCCACGGCTCGATCCCCGACGAGGCGGTGCTGTGGTTCCGGGCCACCCAGTGCCCGGACGGTGGATGGGGGTGGTTCTCTCCCTGCGTGGCCGCCGACGTCGACACCACGGCGCTGGTGGTCAACGTGCTGGCCGGGGCGGGACTGCCCTCGAGCGACCTCACGCTGGCCCGGGCCCGCGACTACTTGATCGCCGCCCAGAACGAGGCCGGCGGGTTCGGCGCGGCCAAGGACCAGGAGACCAACGCCAACTCGACCGGCCTGGCCCTCAGCGCCATCGCCGCGCTGGGTGAGCATCC
>DASWKD010000160.1:0-11355 GCA_036396815.1 Actinomycetota bacterium
GGCCCGCTACACGCTGCTGTCCCGCTCGCCGGACACGGCACTGGACTTCGACATCGAGGCTGTGAAGCGCCGGAGCCTGGACAACCCGGTGTTCTACGTGCAGTACGCACACGCCCGGATCGCCAGCGTGATCCGGTTCGCCGTCGAGCAGGGCGTGGCCATGGAGCCGTTCGACCGCGTCCGGCCCGAGGAGCTGGTCCACGAGACCGAGTTGGATCTCCTGCGGACCATCGGCGAGCTCCCCTCGCTGGTCCGCCTGATCGCCGATGCGCGAGCGCCCCACCGGCTGACGAGGTACGCCGAGGACCTGGCCCATGGCTTCCACCGCTTCTACACGGAATGCCGCGTGGTGACCGACCGTCCCGCGCTCACCCAGGCCCGGCTCCACCTGGCCCAGGCCACCAAGCGGGTCATCGCCAACGTCCTGGGGATCTTGGGGGTGTCGGCTCCGGAATCCATGGAGCGCCTGAGCGAGGAGGAGGCGTGACCGCCCCGTGGCCCGACGGCGCCACGTTCGACGCCCAGGGCCTGAGCGTTGCCGGGGTCCGGGCCTCGGACCTGGCCGGCCGCCACGGCACCCCGCTGGTGGTGGTGGACGAGGCCCACCTCCGCGAGCGGTGCCGGGCCTTCGTCGGGGCGTTCGGCCGGGTCCTGTGGGCGGTGAAGGCGTTCCCGGCCGGCGGGCTGATCCGCGTCGCGCTGGAGGAGGGCCTGGGCCTGCTGGCGGCCACCGACGGGGAGCTCAAGGCCTGCCTGCGGGCCGGAGCCCGCGGCGAACGGCTGGCGTTCCACGGCAACAACAAGTCGGACGCGGAGATCGACCTGGCCGTCGGGACGGGGGTGTCGCTGCTGATCGTGGACAACGAGGAAGAGCTGGACCGGGTGGCCGAGGCGGCCTCGCGGCATGGGACGCGCCAGCCGGTGCTGCTGCGGGTCGCTCCCGGCATCGACGTGGATACGCATGCCTACGTGGCTACCGGCATGGCCGACACGAAGTTCGGGATCCCCGAGCCCTTCGCCCTCCGCGCGTTCAAGACCGCGCTGTCCCTGCCCACGCTGGACGTCCGGGGCCTGCACCTCCACCTCGGGTCCCAGCTGTTCGACGCCCAGCCGTACCTCGCGTCCCTGGACGTGGCGGTGGGCCTGCTGGGCCGGGCCCGGGACGAGCTGGGATTCGAGGCCCGGACCCTCGACGTGGGCGGGGGGATGGGCGTGGCCTACACGGATGAGCGACCGATGGATCTCGGCGCGCTCTCGCATGCCGTGGGGGACCGGCTGGCCGAGCGATGCGCCGCCGCGGGGATCCCCGTGCCCGAGCTGATCGTGGAGCCCGGCCGGGCGGTGACCTCGAACGCGGCGGTCACGGTGTACACGGTGGGCGTGATCAAGGAGATCCCCGGGGTCCGGACGTTCGCTTCGGTGGACGGCGGGATGTCGGATAACGTGCGGCCCGCGCTGTACGGCTCGCGGTACACGATGGCCCTTGGCTCCCGGGCCTCGGGATCCGAGGGCCGGCCGTACACCGTGGTCGGACGGCACTGCGAGACGGGTGACACCGTGGCCCGGGACGTCCAGCTCCCCGGGGACGTCCGTCGCGGCGACCTCCTGGCGGTGGCCTCCACCGGCGCCTACGAGTACGCGATGAGCAGCAACTACAACAAGGTCGGCCGGCCGGCCGTGGTGCTGGTCGGCGGCGGGGGCGACCGGCTGATCCTGCGGCGCGAGGACCTGGGGGACCTCGACCGGCTGGAGATGCCGGCCCGGGTTCGCCCACCGAGCCCCCGGCCCAGCGGCGTCGAGGTGCGCCCCGGACGGTCCCGGGACGCCCGGGGCACGCACCGGCTCACGGAGACCGTGGCCGCGGAGGGCCGGTACATCCGCAGCGAGCACGTGCGGTGGTCGGTGCGGCAGATGCGCCGCCGGTTCCGCACCGCGTGGACGAAGGATCGCGCCGAGCTCGTCGCGGTGGTGGATGGACGAGTGATCGGCCACCTGGGCATCGGGCGGGAGACGCATCCGGTGACCGCGCACGTGGCGTCCCTGGGGATGGTCGTCGCGGCCGACCACCGCGGCCGTGGGGTGGGCAGCGCGCTGATGGCCGCGGCCTTCGACTGGGCCCGGTGGGCTGGGGTGGAGAAGCTCTCGCTCTCGGTATACCCGCACAACACGGCGGCCGTCCGCCTGTACCGGGCGTTCGGCTTCGTGGACGAGGGCCGCCTGGTCCGCCACTCCAAGAAGTCGACCGGCTACGACGACGAGGTCATCATGGGAGCGTGGGTGTGACCGACGCCGTCCTGCTCGGCCTCCTCGGCTGCGGCACGGTCGGGGGCGCGGTGCTGCGGCTCCTGGAGGAGCACGCCGAGGAGATCGCCGGGCGGGCCGGGTGGCGGCCCAGCGTGTTCCGCGTCGGTGTCCAGGACCCTGCCCGGGAGCGCGACGTCCCCGCCGACCCCGACGTCTTCACGACCGACCTGGGATCGATCGTCGCGGATCCCCAGGTCGAGATCGTTGTCGAGCTGATGGGCGGCGTCGAGCCTGCCCGGGCCCTCCTCCACGAGGCGCTGCGCAACGGCAAGCACGTAGTGACCGCGAACAAGGAGCTGCTGGCCACCCATGGCGCCGAGCTGTTCGAGCACGCCGCCGAGGCCGGCGTGCAGATCGCGTTCGAGGCTGCGGTGGGGGGCGGCATCCCGCTGGTGAGGCCCATCCGCGAGTCGCTGGCCGGCGAGCAGGTGTCCCGGGTGATGGGCATCGTCAACGGGACCACGAACTTCATCCTGACCCGCATGACCGAGGACGCTATGACGTTCGCCGACGCGCTCTCCGAGGCGCAGGCCCTCGGCTATGCCGAGCGCGATCCCACCGACGATGTCGAGGGCCACGACGCCGCGGCCAAGTGCGCGATCCTGGCTACCATCGCCTTCGACTCCAACGTCACCGCGGCCGACGTGTTCCGGGAGGGGATCACCGGCGTCACCAAGGAGGACATCGCGTTCGCCGACAGGCTCGGGCACGTCGTGAAGCTCCTGGCCGTGGCCGAGCTGGAGGACGGCCAGGTGGCGGCCCGGGTGCATCCCACGATGATCCCCCGCGCGCACCCCCTGGCCGCGGTGCGCGAGGCCTTCAACGCGGTGTTCGTGGAGGGCGACCACGTGGGCGAGCTGATGTTCTACGGTCGCGGTGCGGGGGGCGACCCTACGGCAACGGCAGTGGTCGGGGACATCGTGCACGTGGCCCGGGAGCTCGGGGCCACGCACGTGCCGCTCCCCCCCGCGGTGGAGCGTCGGCGTGGGATCCGGGCCATGGACCGGATGGAGGGCCAGTACTACCTGTGTCTGCACGTGGCCGACCGGCCCGGGGTGCTGGCCCAGGTGGCCGGGGTGTTCGGGGACAACCTGGTCTCGATCAAGAGCGTGTGGCAGGAGGGGACCGGCCGGGAGGCGCTCCTGGTCCTGATCACCCACCGGGCGAACGAGGGCGCCATGCAGGCCACGGTGGCCGGTCTGCGCGGCCTCGATGCCGTGACCGAGGTCCGGAGCATGATGCGCGTGGAGGGCGAGGGGGAGTAGGTGGCCAGGCCGTGGGGCGGCGTGATCGAGGAGTACCGCGACCGACTGCCCGTCACCGACGCCACGCCGGTCGTCACCCTCCAGGAAGGCGGGACGCCGCTCCTGCGCTCGCCCGGTTTGTCGGAGGAGACTGGCTGCCACGTGTTCCTGAAGTACGAGGGGACCAACCCCACCGGATCCTTCAAGGACCGAGGCATGACCGTGGCGGTATCGAGGGCCCTGGAAGGTGGCGCCCGGGCGGTGGTGTGCGCGTCGACCGGTAACACCAGCGCCAGTGCTGCCGCGTACGCGGGACGGGCCGGTCTGACCTGTGCGGTGCTGGTCCCGGAAGGGGGGGTGGCGATGGGCAAGATGGCCCAGACGCTGATCCACGGGGCCCGGGTCCTCCAGGTGCGCGGCTCCTTCGACGCCGCGCTGGACGTGACCCGGGTCCTGGCCGAACGGTACTCGATGATCCTGGTCAACTCCGTGAACCCCGACCGGATCCAGGGCCAGAAGACCCTGGCCTTCGAGGTGTGCGACGCCCTGGAGCGTTCCCCCGACGCCCACCTGGTGCCGGTGGGCAACGCCGGCAACATCACCAGCCACTGGCTGGGTTACCGGGAGGAGCGGGAGGCCGCCAGGATCGGCGCGCTCCCGGGGATGTTCGGGTTCCAGGCCGAGGGCGCCGCGCCGATCGTGCTCGGCCAGCCCGTGGCCGAGCCCCAGACGGTGGCCAGTGCGATCCGCATCGGCAACCCCGCGTCGTGGCGGCAGGCGGTGGAGGCCGCTGAGGTGTCGGGAGGCGAGATCCGGGCGGTGAGTGACGACCAGATCCTGGCCGCCCACCGGGAGCTGGCTCGAGCGGGGCTGTTCGTGGAGCCGGCCTCGGCCGCTTCGGTGGCCGGGCTGCGGAACCTGGTGGCCACGG
Organism: Actinomycetota bacterium; assembly: GCA_036396815.1. Taxonomy (GTDB): domain Bacteria; phylum Actinomycetota; class UBA4738; order UBA4738; family CALAEC01; genus DASWKD01. Next base: position 4,480 of record DASWKD010000160.1, read on the forward strand.
GGCGGCTGGAGAAGGGGAGCACGGTAGTGTGCGTGCTGACCGGCCACGGTCTGAAGGACCCGCAGACCGCCCTCGACGCGGTCGAGCCCCCGACGGTGGTGGACCCCGACCCCGACGCCATCGCCGCCGCCCTCGACCTGACCTGATGGAGATCACGGTCTCGGTCCCGGCCACCAGCGCGAACCTCGGACCGGGGTTCGACGCGCTGGCCCTGGCCCTCGACCTTCGGAGCGAGGTCACCGTGGATACGGAGGCCGAGCCGGCCATCATCGTGGAGGGCGAGGGCGCCGGAGAGCTGCCCCGCGACGCCTCCAACCTGATCTTCCGGGCCATGACCTACCTCTCCCGGGAGGCCGGCGGAACCCTTCCCCCGTTCCGGCTCACCGCGCGCAACGCGATCCCGCTGGAGCGAGGCCTGGGGTCCTCCGCCGCCGCGGTGGTGGCCGGCGTTGCGCTGGCCGACCGCCTCATGGGCACGGGTCTGGACCCCGACCGGATCCTGGAGGTGGCCGTGGACATCGAGGGCCACCCCGACAACGTGGCGGGGTGCCTGCGGGGCGGCCTGGTGATCGCCCACCTGTCCGAGGACGGATGGCGGGCCGAGCGCCTCGACCCCCATGGCGACCTCCGGCCCGTCCTCCTGGTCCCCGAGCACGAGCGACTGCCCACCGCTGACGCCCGCCGGGTCTTGCCCCAGCAGGTCCCCCTGGCCACGGCCGTGTTCAACGCCGGACGGGCCGCGCTGGCCCTCCTGGCCCTGACCGCCCGCCCCGACCTGCTCCGCGAGGCTCTCGAGGACCGCCTCCACCAGCCTCATCGCCTGCCGCTGGTCCCCGCGGCCAGGGCCACCTTCGAGCGTCTCCGCGAGGCCCGGGTCCCGGTGTGCGTGTCGGGGGCCGGCCCGGCGCTCCTGGCCTTCGAGGGGCCGGCCGCGGAGGTCCCCGAGCTGGGCCCCGGCTGGCGGGTCCTGCGCCCCGGCGTGGCCTCCGACGGCGCGCGCATCTCGTGAAGGGATCAAGCCCCCTCACGCCGAGGCCGAAGTAAGGTAGAGACGAGAGGGATCCCTGACATGACCGAGCACGCCAACCGTCCTTCCCCCGACGACGGCCGCTCGCCGGTCGATCGGCTCCTGACCGAGAACGTCCCCATCGTGGTCACCGAGCTCCTGAGCCGCGTGCTGGCCATCAAGGAGGGCGAGACCTTCTGCTACTCGGACACCGAGGGCAACCTCGACGACCGCCCGGGCTTCGGCCTCGGCCTCTACTCCAAGGACACGCGGTTCCTCTCGCACTATCGGATGCGCATCTCCGGGCGGGACCCCATCCTGCTCTCGTCCTCCGCGGAGCGGGCCTACCTCTGCTACGTGGACGTCACCAATCCCGACCTGTACGAGGACCAGGAGCTGGCGGTGCCGCAGCAGACCCTCAACATCCGGCGGATGCGAGCCGTGCACGATCGCGTGTACGAGCGGATCCGGATGAAGAACTACAACGCGTTCCCCGTGGCCTTCGACGTGGAGCTGGAGATGGGCGCGGACTTCGCCGACCTGTTCGAGGTCCGCGGACTGACCCGGTCATCGCGAGGGCATCACGACCCGCCCACCGCGGAGGACCGGACGGCAACGTTCTCCTACTTCGGTCAGGACGACGTCCGGCGGACGACCCGGGTTGCCTTCGGACAGGACCCCGCCTCCCTGGAGGTCCGGGGGGATCTGGTGCACGTCTCGTTCCGGGTCGAGCTGGGGCCGCACGAGACCCGGGTCCTGGCCCTGACCGTGGAGCCGGTGGTCGGGGACGACGAGCCGCCGGAGAAGGAATTCGACGCCGCCGTCCACGAGCTCCGGCGCTCCTACGAGGACTGGGAGCGCGAGTGCACGCAGATCCGGACCGACAACGAGCTGTTCGACCAGCTCCTGACCCAGGGCCTGCGCGACCTCCGGGCCCTGTACACGAAGATGGACGGCGGGGGCGTGATCGCCGCCGGCATCCCGTGGTTCGTGGCGCCCTTCGGGCGCGACACGCTGATCGCCTCCCACCAGCTCCTGATGGTCAACCCCCGGCCGGCGCGTGAGAGCCTCCAGGTGCTGGCCTCGCTCCAGGGCACCAAGATGGACGACTGGCGCGACGAGGAGCCCGGCAAGATCCTCCACGAGATCCGCAAGGGCGAGCTCGCCGGCTCCGGCTACCTGCCGCACACCCCGTACTTCGGCTCGGTCGACTCCACACCGTGGTTCCTGATCCTGCTGGCCCAGTACTTCCGGTGGACCGGCGACGTGGCCTTCGTCCGCGAGCTCCTGCCCAACGCCGAGGCCGCCCTGCGGTGGATCGACGAGTACGGCGACCAGGACGGCGACGGCCTGGTGGAGTACAAGACCCGCTCGTCCCGGGGCCTCCGCAACCATGGGTGGAAGGACGCCTGGGACGCGGTGGTGCACGCCGACGGCACGCTGGCCGAGCCTCCCATCGCCCTGGTCGAGGTCCAGGCCTACGTCTACATGGCCAAGATGCGGATGGCCGATGTGTACACGGCGCTCGGCGAGCCCGAAACCGCCGTGCGCCTCCGGGACGAGGCCGCCGCCCTCCGCAAGCGGATCAACGAGGCCTTCTGGATGGAGGACGAGGGGTACTTCTGCGAGGCCCTGGACGGCGACAAGAACCAGGTCCGCAGCGTGGTGTCCAATCCCGGCCACGCTCTGTACTGCGACGCCCTGGAGCCCGATAAGGCCGAGGCCGTTGCCAAGCGCCTGTTCCAGCCCGACATGTTCTCGGGCTGGGGTATCCGGACCATGAGCAAGTCCGCGGCCGCCTACAACCCCATGAGCTACCACAACGGCTCCGTGTGGCCCCACGACAACGCGCTGATCGCCGCGGGTCTCAAGCGGTACGGCTTCGTCACGCCCACCAACCGTGTGGCCACGGCCATGTTCGACGCGGCCGTGCACTCGGACTACCTCCGCCTGCCCGAGCTGTTCTGCGGGTTCACCCGGCGCACGCCCAGCCGCCCGGTCCAGTACCCGGTGGCCTGCTCGCCGCAGGCATGGGCGTCGGGCACGCCGTTCCTTCTCCTCCAGGCCATGCTCGGTGTCTCGGCCCTGGCCCACGAGAACCTGCTGACCGTGAACAAGCCACACCTCCCTCGGTGGCTGAACGAGGTCGAGATCCGCAACCTCCGGGTGGGGGACAGCGCGCTGACCCTGGTGTTCCGGCGCGAGGGCGAGACCACCGGCTTCTCGCTCCTCAGCAAGGAGGGGGACGTCCGGGTGGTGATGGAGGAGTAGCCCCGGCTACCGGAGACAGGGCCCGGTGTCAACGGCCCCGGTGCGTCCCATCCCCCGCTGGATCTGGGGGAAGACCTGCGCGGTGGTCAGCGCGTAGCCCACGTCGTCGTCGGTGGTGGATGCGGCGAACACCACGCCCGCCACGGCACCCTCGAGGTCCACGAATGGCCCGCCCGAGTTCCCGGGCCGGACCAGGGCTTGCAGCTCGTACACTTCCCGGCGCACGTTGTCCCGGCCGTAGATGTCCTTCCCCACGGCGATCAGCTTCCGGCGGACCGCAGCCCGTCCTCCCGTCAGCGGCCCGCCCCCCGGGTACCCGAGGACCGCGCCCTTGGCCCCCCGGTCCAGGGCGCCCCGGTCCAGGGGCAGCGGCCCGGCCGGCGCTCTGTTCAGCCGGAGCACGGCCAGGTCCAGGTCCGGATCGAACAGCACGGTCCGGGCCCGGATCGCCGCCCCGTCCTGCTGCTGGACCTGGGGCCGGTTGACCCCGGCCACCACGTGGGCGTTGGTGACCAGGTATCCACCATCCACCAGGAAGCCGCTCCCCTCCTGGATCTTGTCGCAGGCTTGTCCCACCACCTTGAGCGTGCTCTGGTCGGCCGCCGCGACGGCCGCTCGGGCCTGGCCCCGGGTGGGACCCTGCACCGGCCCGGCGGGCACCGGCGGAAGCTCGGCGAAGACCTCCGGGAAGCCGAACCGGTTGAGGAACGTCCGGACCTGGGCCAGGAGCGAGGGGGGCTGGGGGAGGGCTCCGTCGAGGGCCTTGACCACGCCGGAGCCCCGAATCTGCCTGGACAGGAAGGGGAACGGGCCCTGGACCAGGTTGAAGGCCAGGAACCACGTGGTCAGCAGGATCATGACCGCGGCCACCACGGAGCCGGCCGCGGCGTCGGCCGCCGACAGCTTGCTTCGCCGGGCCATCCGCCACACCCTTGTCCCCAAGATCCATCCGCCCAGGTCCCCCAGCCCAGCCATCCCCAGGAGGGCCACCAGGGCCACCGTGGCCTGGATGTACGGGTCCTTGACCAGCGACGCCGCCGCAGGAGCCACCAGCGATCCCACGACCAGCCCCAGGATCAGGCCCAGGTAGGTGATCACCTGGAGGGCGGCTCCCCGCCGGTACCCGGTCCACAGGGACAGGCCCAGCAGGAGGAGGATCACGAGGTCCAGGAGGTTCACGGCGGCCATCCTAGCCGGGCGGCGGAGGGTAGACTGAAGGAGCAGTGGTGACCATCGCCCATATCTCGGATCCGCATGTCGGGTCGCCGTACTTCGTGCCGAACCTGATGAACCGGGTCATCGTGGAGCTCAACGAGCTGGAGCCCGACGCCGTGGTGGTCACCGGCGACTTCACGAACTTCGGCTACCGCCAGGAGTTCAAGACCGCGGTGGCATACCTGGAGCGGATCAAGGCCCCCGTCCACTCGGTCCCCGGTAACCACGACGCCCGCAACGTGGGCTACGTGCACTTCGAGGAGCTCATCGGTCCCCGGCACTGGGCCCAGGACGTGCGGGGCGTACGCGTGGTGGGCGTGGACTCCAGCGAGCCCGACCTGGACCACGGTCAGGTGGGCCGGGAGCGGTACGGGTGGGTCAAGGAGCAGTTCCAGGCCCCCGCCGACCTCAAGATCTTCGCCCTGCACCATCACCTCCTGCCCATCCCCGGTACCGGGCGGGAACGCAACATCGTGTACGACGCAGGGGACCTGCTGGAGGTGCTGATCTCCAACGGGGTCAACATCGTGTTGAGCGGCCACAAGCACGTCCCGTACGTGTGGCGGCTGGAGAACCTGTGGACCGTCAACGCCGGGACGTGCGCATCCCTTCGCCTGCGCGGTCACACCCGGCCGTGCTACAACGTGATCGAGTTCGAGGGCGACGAGGTCAAGATCCACCGCAAGTACCCCTTCGGGGCGTCCACGGCCATCGCGCATTTCTCGCTGTCCACCGGGACGCAGCACTACCGTGAGCTGGAGACCCTCACCCAGGAGCCGCTGACCCGAGCACCCGCCGACTAGGGCTGGCACGACGCCGGGAGGTCCATCTGAGAGTCATCGCGCTCGTCGATGGCGAGCACTACCCGCCCACCACGCGCTGGGGCCTGTCCACCGCGCGCGCCGAAGGGTACGAGGTGGTGGCCGCCCTGTTCGTGGGCGGGACCGAGAAGGTGGCCACGGACGGGTCCGTCGACCTGGGGGGCGTGCCCCTGGTTGCCGGGGGGGCCGATGCGGCCGCGGCGCTGAGGGACCTTCTGGCCGAACACCATCCGGAAGGCGTCCTCGACCTATCCGACGAGCCCATCCTCGGGTACCGGGAGCGCATGGAGATGGCCGCGGTGGCCCTGGCCGCCGGGGCCACGTACGTGGGGGCGGACTTCCGGCTGGAGCCCCCCGTGGAGGGGCCGCCCCTGGAGGCCCCCACCCTGGCCGTGATCGGAACCGGGAAGCGCACGGGCAAGACCGCCATCGCAGGGGAGGCGGCCCGGGTGGCCGCCGCGGCTGGGATGCGCCCGGTGGTCGTGGCCATGGGCCGGGGCGGCCCCCCAGCTCCCCAGGTGGCCGAGGCCGGCACGGTGACCCTGGAGCGGCTGGTGGAGCTGGTCCGGAGTGGTCACCACGCGGCCAGCGACTACCTGGAGGATGCCCTGACCACGGGGGTGACCACCGTGGGGGCCCGGCGGGTGGCCGGCGGCTTGGCCGGGCGTCCGTACGCCACCAACGTCCGGGAGGCCGCCCGGGTGGCCCTGGAGCACGATCCGGGCCTCCTGATCCTGGAGGGGAGCGGGGCCGCCGTCCCCCCGGTTCCCTGGGACGCGGGGGTGCTGGTGGTGCCCGCCTCAGCTCCGGAGGAGTACCTGGCCGGGTACCTGGGGCCATACCGGCTGTTGCTTTCCGACCTGATCGTCCTTACAATGGGTGGTGGCCCGGACATCGGGCCGGAGCACCTCGCCACTCTCACATCCCACGTTCGCCGCTTGCGGCCGGATGCCCGGGTCGTCATCACCGATTTCCGGCCGGTTCCTCTAGATGACGTACGAGGGAGGGCCGTGTACTTCGCAACCACAGCGTCGCCGGCTGTCGGACCGAGCCTGGCCGCCCACCTGGAGCGGGCGTACGGGTGCACGGTGGTGGGCACCACCCATCACCTGGCCGACCGGGCGGCCCTGGCCCGGGACCTCGATGCCGCGCCGGCGTACGAGGTCCTGCTGACGGAGCTGAAGGCCGCGGCGGTCGACGTGGCTGCGGATCGAGCGGTGGCGAGGGGAGCGAAGGTGGTGTTCGCCGACAACCGTGCGGAGACGCTCCAGGGCGACGGCGAGCTGCCCGCGCTCCTGGAGGAGACCGCCCGGCTGAGCATGGAACGAGCTGAGGAACGATGAGGTTCAGGAAGCGGAGCACCCATATCACGATCTCGGACCAGGAAGGCGGCCTGCCCTATTCCAAGGGGCTCACCGCGTCCCAGGTCATGGTCACCGGGCTCTCCCCGTACCGGGCCTACAAGGTCGCGGAGAAGATCGAGGACCACCTGATCGAGCGGAAGATGGATGCGATCAGCACGGAGGAGCTCCGGAGCCTGACCGTGCGGGTCCTCAAGGACGA
>DASWKD010000161.1:0-5111 GCA_036396815.1 Actinomycetota bacterium
CACCTCCTCGTAAGGACGATTACGAGATTACGACCGGTCCCTTGGTCCGACAAGGGGCGGGCGGTATCCTGGGTCCCGTGAACGTCCTGTTCGTGTGCTTCGAGAACGCGGGGCGGAGCCAGCTGGCGGAGCACATGTTCAACGCCTCCGTCTCCGACACCGAGCACCAGGCCCGCTCCTGCGGCACGCGCCCTCGCGACGCCGTGTACCCCGAGGTCGTCGAGGCCCTGGAGCGGCGGCGGATCGACGCCTCCGGCGCCGTCCCCAAGCCCCTGACCACCGAGCTCACCGACTGGGCGGACCGCGTGGTGACCATGGGCTGCGGCGACGAGTGCCCGGTGACCGGCAAGCCCACCGAGGACTGGGAGCTCCCCGACGTCAAGGGCGCCGACGCCCAGCAGGTCGAGGAGATCGCCCGGGAGATCGCCAAGCGCATGTCGACCCTCCTGGCCGACCTCCGGGTCCCGGCCTGGGCCTGAGGCTCCCTCGGGCGGCGACGGGTACAATGCCTCGCATGGCCAGGACCGCCAGCCAGGTCGGCAAGCGCCCCGGGTACCCGCTGGGCGTCATCAACTTCACGCTGGCCAAGCGGGCCGTGCTCCGCGAGTACCGCCGGGGGATGATCTCCCGCCTGGACATCTGCGACGCCCACCCCGAGCTGATGCGCGCCGCGGAGAACGTGGGCGAGGACGTCCGCGACGACTGCCCCGTGTGCGAGGAGCCCCGCCTCCGCCGTTTGGCCTACGTCTACGCCGACGAGCTGAAGCGCGACAACGGCCGGGTGTGGACGCTGAAGGAGGCCCTGGCCATCACCGCCAAGTGCCGGAGCGGGACGTGCTACGTGGTCGAGGTGTGCACCGGCTGCTCCTGGAACCACCTGGCCGAGGCCTTTGTGGGCTGAGCCTCCGGCCCCCCGGCCCCAGCCCGCATCCATCGCATGATCGAGGTCGTGACCGCGGCCGCCGTCGTCCTGCTCCTGGGCGTGCTGGCCGACGCGGCGGCCGGCCTGCTCCGCCGCCTGACCGGCCGGGCCGAGGGCTGGTGGTCCCCGTTCCGGCGCCTGGCGGCCGACGTCCGGGCCACGACCGGGGACGGCGACCGGGCCTCGGTCCTGGAGGCCGGCGGCGCGGGGGCTGCGGTGGCCGGCGCGGCCCTGGCCGGGGCCATGGCCGCCGGCGCCGCCGGGGGCACGCTCCTGGCGCTGTACCTCCTGCTCCTCCTGGTGGCGTTCGGCGGGCACCTGGCCTCGGGGACGCCGCTGACCCGGGCAGGGGAAGAGCGAGGGGCCCGGGCCCGGCGGGCGGCGCTGGCCGCCGAACCGGCCATCCTCCTGGCCCTGACCGGGATCTTCGCCCGGTGGCACACGGGCGACCTTGAGGCCATCCGGGGCGCGCACCGCGTCCTGGGACTGGGGATCCAGGTCGGCCCGGCCGAGGCCGCCACCGGCGTGGGCCTGGCCGCCCTGGCGCTCCTGCTGTCCGCCGCCCTGCGCCTGCCGCCCGCACCGGGTGACGAGGCCGGGGCGCAGGGCGGCGGGGCCCTGTCCGTGACCGTGGCCCGGTGGGCCGGGGCCGGCGCCGGGGCCCTGGTGGCCGCGAGCCTGATCCTGTCCGACGGCCCCGTCGCCGGGGCCGGGTGGCCCGTCCAGGCCGGCCCCGCGGTGGGCGCGGCCGCCGCCGCGGCGGTGGTGGGCGGCCTGTTCTCCGAGGTCCTGGGGATCCTTTCCGCCCGGGCCCGCGTGGTGGCCGGGGGCGCGGTCCTGGTGGTGGCCGGCGTGGCGACAACGCTGGTGGTGGTGGCGTGATCGGCGACGGGCCCCTGGTGGCGTCGGCCGTCCTCGGACCGGCCGTGGCCTCGGTGGCCTGGCTGGTCCTGTCCCGGTGGCCGGCGGCCCGCCGCACGACCGGGGGCACGGCGGCGGGCCTGGCCCACGCGGCGGCCTGGGTCCTGACCGCCCGGCTGTACCGGGGCGACACACCGGAGTGGCGGGGCCTGTCGCCGGGCCTGCTGGAGGCCACGATCCTGGTGGTGGTGGAGCTGGGGGTCATGCTGGTGGCCCTGCGCACCGAGCGCCTGCGTCCCGGCCAGGCCACCGCCGTGTTCGTGGCCCTGGGCGCGGCCACCTCCGCCGTGGCCTACGGGTCGTTCTCCTCCAGCCTGGCGGTGATGGGCCTGGCCCTGCCGGTCCCCACGCTGGCCGTGATCTCGGCCGGCCTGGTGGAGGGCCGAACCGGGCTCCGCGGCGCGCTCGGGCTGATCGCCGCGGACCTGGTGGGCCTGGTGGGGCTGTCGTTCCTGGTCGCCGACGCCGGGTCGTCCCTGGCCGGGCCGGTGTCGAGCCCGGGCGTGGGCCTGCTCCTGGCGGCCGCGGCCCTCAAGGCCGGGGCCATCCCGGGCGTGGCCACGTGGGCGCTCACCGCGTCGGGGCCCGGGGGCGGGGTGCTGGGCACGGTTCTCCGGGGGCAGGGGATGGCCCTGGCCGCGGTGGCCTGCCTCCAGGCGTCCAGGGCTCCCCAGCACCTCGGCGTGGCCGCCCTCGGCGCCGCGGCCGTGCTGGCGGCTGGCGGGGCGGCGCTCCTGGCCCGCCGGTCCTGGGACGCCGCGGCGGCCGTGGCCGGGGCGGCGGCCGGGGTCCCGCTCCTGGCCGCCGGGATGGGAGGCGCGGTGGGGGCCCGGGCCTTCCTCCTGCTGTTCCCGGCCTTCCTGCTGGCCTCGGCCCTCCTGGTGTCCCTGGTCCCCTCGGACCCGCCGGCCCCCGGCTCCCGAACGGGCGGGTGGGCCGGCCCCCCGGCGCTGGCCGTGGCCGCGGCCTCCCTGGCCGCCGTACCTCCGGCGGCCGCGTTCCCGGGGGCCTGGCTGGTGCTGGAGCTGGCCTCGGCCCGGGCGGCCACCGATCCTTCGTGGCTCCTGCTGGCCGGCTCGGCGGCGGCCGGGCTGGGCCTGGCCGGGGTGGCCTCCGTGCCGCTGATCAGGGCGGCCCGGCCCCGGACCGGGCTGACCGTGGCCGCGGTGGCCCTGAGCGGGTTCCTGCTGTACATGGGGGCCGCCCCGGTCCGGCTGACACTCGGCTGGCTGGTCCGGGTGGAGCGAGCCGTCGGTCTCCCGGAGATCCTGCCCACGGCCGGCGCGCCGGACCTCCCGGCCCTGCCCGAGGGCGCGCTGGTCCCGGCCATGGCGGCCGGAGCGGTCGTGGCCATGGCGCTCCTGGTCCTGGGCCGGGGGGTCCGGGCCCAGGATGCCGGGTTCGAGCCCACCGTCGTCCTGCGCCTTCCGGCGCCCGTGGCGGGGGCCGCCGCCGCCGGGCGCCGGGCCGTGGACCGCCTGCCGGTCCTCGTCGCGGCCCTCGGCCTGGCCGGGGCCGGGGTCCTGGCCCTGCTGATCCGCCTGGTGGCCCAGGCCGCGGGACAGGGCTTCCTGTAGTCGGTTCCTCCTCCAGGACCCGGGGGTACACTCAGCCCCGATGGCGGTTCGAGCGATCCCCCGACGAAGGTACAGGTCGCGCGCACGGGCCCGGAAGAAGGCCCGGCGGCGGAGCTTCCTGGGCCGGTACTGGTGGGTGTGGGCCCCGCCCCTGGCCGCGGCCACCGCCATGATGGTGGCCCTGACCTACGTGTACGTCAGCCTGCCCCTGCCCAAGGCCCCTCCGGCCAAGCAGACCACGTTCCTGTACGACCGCCAGGGCAACTTCCTGAAGACCCTGCACGGCGAGGTGGACCGGGTGGTCATCCCCCTGGCGGACGCGCCCCTGCACCTGCGCCAGGCGGTGATCGCCGCCGAGGACGAGGACTTCTACTCCCATCCGGGCGTGAGCCTGCCGGCCATCGTCCGGGCCGCGTGGGCCAACGTCCGGGGGCAGTCGATCGAGCAGGGGGCCTCGACCATCACCCAGCAGTACGTGCGGAACGCGTTCCCCACCGAGTTCGGATTCCTGGTGGACCCCGAGGCCACCGAGGCCAAGGGGGATGACGGCACCGGGGTGGGTGGGTTCGAGAAGTCGATCACCCGCAAGCTCAAGGAAGCCCTGCTGGCCATCAAGATCGAGCGGACGCTGTCCAAGAACCAGATCCTGGAGCGGTACCTGAACACGATCTACTTCGGGCGCGGCGCGTACGGCGTGGAGGCCGCGGCCAAGCGGTACTTCGCGGTGTCGGCCAAGGACCTGACCGTGGTCCAGTCGGCCACGCTGGCCGGGCTGATCTCCTCGCCGGAGGCCAACAACCCGATCCAGTTCCCGGAGAAGGCCAAGGAGAAGCGCGACCGGGTCCTGCGCCTGATGGCGGAGATGGGCTTCGTGTCGAAGGCCCGGGCCGCCGAGCTGATGCAGGAGCCCGTCGAGGTCAACCAGGAGGAGAAGACCCGCCGGCAGAAGAGCGTGACCACCGGCACGGCCGCGTACTTCGTGGACCACGCCAGCCGCTACCTCCAGGGCGAGTACGGGGACCAGACGTTCATCGGCGGTCTGCGGGTCACCACCTCGATCGACCTGAAGATGCAGCGGCTGGCGGAGAAGGCGGTCACGAACCACCTGGGGCAGAAGGGGGATCCGGACGTGGCCCTGGTGGCCATCGACCCGCGCAACGGGGAGATCCGGGCCATGATCGGCGGCAAGGACTTCCGCAAGGCCAAGTGCAACCTGGCCACCGCCCGGGGGGGCGGCGACAACTGCGGAACCGGCCGGCAGACGGGTTCGGCGTTCAAGATGTTCACCGTCGCCGCCACCGTGGCGAAGGGGATCTCGCTGCGGTCAACCTTCTCGGGACCAGGCCGCGTCGTGCTCCGGGACAACCCCGAATGCAGCGAGTGGTCCACCCGCGGGGTGTCGAACTACTCGGACTCGGGGGCGGGGACCATGGACCTGATCGGGGCCACGGCCAGGTCGGTGAACACGATCTTCGCCCAGCTCGTGGCGGAGGTCGGGGCCGCGAACGTGGCCAAGATGGCCCATAAGCTCGGTATCGAGAGCCCCCTTGAAGACAAGAACGGCTTCGTGGGCTGCTCGATCACCCTGGGTGTCCATCCGGTGTCACCGCTGGAGATGACCACCTCGTTCGCCACCATCGCCTCGGGCGGCGTACGCCACGACCCGACCCCGGTGCACGAGGTGACGACCG
>DASWKD010000162.1:0-4817 GCA_036396815.1 Actinomycetota bacterium
CCGGGACCTGGTGCCGCACTACGACGCGGTCCTCCCCATGGCCTACTGGACCTACCGGACCAAGGGCGAAGCCGAGACCCGGTCCTTCATCGCCCGCAGCATCCAGCTGATCCGCCAGCGGGGCGGCGACCCCGATGTGCCGATCCACGTGATCGGGGGGATCGCCAACCTCTCGAAGGACGCCGACCTCCGGGGCTTCGCCCGGGCCATCCGCTCGGCCGGGGTGGTGGGGGCCAGCTTCTACGACGCGGAGACCAGCGGGCCCGAGGACTGGGCGGTCCTCCGCGAGATCCGATCCACCTTCCGGGGAACGGCGCCGCCCCCGCCCACGCCGGAGCCGGTCCTGGTGGCCGTGCCGCCGCCCCCCGGCCGCTGGGCGCTGGACCCCACGGCGACCCGGCTGGCGGAGGGCGACCGGGTGGCGTTCACCTTCCGGGCCGGAGGGGCGGCAGCCAAGATCGTCCTCCGCGGATACGACATCACCCCGGGAGAGGTCCGGGTCCGGTTGAACGGCCGGCGGGTCGGATCCCTCCGCGGCACGGACGCGGACGCGTGGGGACCGCGCCAGGAGCTCCTGATCCTGGGAACGCTCGAGGATCGGAACCGCATCACGTTCGACAACGTTCTCAACCCGCCCGGCGCACAGCCGTGGGGGGTCGAGATCCGAGGCCTGGCCGCCTTCGGACCGGTGTGAGGCCGGACCGCTAGCATCAAGCCATGGATCTGCACGGGGACCTCGACGGCTCGTTCCCGTTCCAGGCTCGCTACCAGGAGGTGCGCCCGGACGTGCGCCTGCACTTCGTGGAGGAGGGGCAGGGACGCCCCGTGCTGTTCCTCCACGGCAACCCCACGTGGAGCTACCTGTACCGGAACATCCTGCCTCCGGTGGCCCGGGCGGGGCACCGGGCCATCGCCGTGGACCACATGGGGTTCGGACGCTCCGACCGGCCGGCCGGGCACCGGCGGTACACGCTCCGCGGGCACGTGGACAACCTCCAGGCCTTCATCAGGGCCCAGGACCTCCGGGACCTGACCCTGGTGGTGCAGGACTGGGGCGGACCGATCGGCTTCGGGGCCGCGGTCGAAGAACCGGAGCGGATCGCCGGACTGGTGATCATGAACACGTGGGTCGGCGTCCTGCCCGAGGGCACGCCAATGCCGTTCCATCAGCCGTTCCGCCAGAAGGGCTTGGGAGAGATGCTGGCCCTGGGGGCCAACCTGTTCGTGGAGGCCATGTTCGCCGGGATGCGCCCGGCGTCCGCCACCCCGGTGGTGGCCGAGGCGTACCGGGCTCCGTTCCCCGACTACTACTCACGCGTGCCCATCCTGGCCTTCGCCCGCGACGTGCCGATCGGCGAGGACCATCCCACGGCCCCGTACATGCGCGAGGTGGCCACGGGCATCTCCGAGATGGAGGTCCCCACCCTGCTGATCTGGGGGATGCGCGACCCGGTGCTCCCCTCGGTCCTGCTGGAGGGCTGGCGGGGCATCTTCCCGCACGCCGAGGTCCTGGAGCTCCCCGAGGCCCGCCACTACCTCCAGGAGGACGAGCCCAAAGCCATCGCGGAGCGCATCGTGGCCTTCCTCGAGGCCCTTCCTGCAACAGCGATGCAGTAACCTCGGAGGGTGAGCAGCGTGGAGCACGTGGTGGCCACCCTCCGGAGCCGGGGGCACCGGCTGACGCCTCAGCGGGAGGCCATCATCCGGGAGGTGATGCGGGCCGAGGGCCACATCACCGCCCAGGACATCGCCCGCCGGGTCCAGCGCCGGATGCCCGCGGTCAACGTGTCCACCGTGTACCGGGCCCTGGCCACGCTCGAGGACCTCGGCGTGGTCCAGCACTCGCACCTGGAGGCCGGGGCCGGGTACCACCGGGCCGGAGAGGGCGACCACGTGCACCTGTCATGCGGCCGGTGCGGGGCCCAGGACGACCTGTCGATGGAGGAGGCCGGGTCGCTCCGGGAGCTCGTCCGCCGGCACCATGGATTCGTACCCGATCTCACGCACTTCGCCATCTCCGGCCTGTGCGCCCGCTGCGCCCGGGAGACGGGACGCGGCTAGCCGCCGAAGAAGGCCGGCAGCACCGACTCCTTCCCCAGCAGGAACAGCGCGCCCAACCCCAGGCTGAACGCGCCGACCACCACGGCCACCGTGGCGTACAGCGCGAAGTTGCGCGATGCCTGGAGGAAGCCGTACGCGGAGCCCAGGGTGATGATGGAGTTCGAGACCAGCAATCCAACCAGGAAGGCCACGAGCACGATCACCCCGACCACGGGGCTGGCCACCCGGGACGCCGAGACGAACAGGACCACCTGGGTGGGGGTCTCCGCTCCCACGCCGTGGATCATGCCCACCAGCAGCGCGGTCCTGCGCCCGTAGGTAGGGACCTCCTCGTGGTGGTCCTCGGCTTCATGGTGATGATGGCCGGGCCGGCCGTGATGCCCGTGATGCCACCGGCCGACCGGCGTCGGCTCCGCCGCTTCCTCGCTGCCGTTCCCCCGGGCGCCCACCCGGTCCCGGACCCAGCCGGCGGCCCGGCGGGCCCCCGCGAACACCAGCATCCATCGCGAACGCAGACGGAAGTCCCGCCCGTGGCGGACCAGCGACCCGAAGACGTACACGCCCAGGACGACCAGCGTCACCCCGACCACCTTGCCCATGGCCTGGTCCACGCCCTCGGGCAGACGGTCGCCCAGGACGATGGCCAGCAGGCCCAGGACGAATACCACCGCCGCATGACCCAGGGCGTACAGCGTGCCGAACCAGATCGCGGTCCGTCGCTCCTCCTGGGAGCCGGTGATATCGGTGATGGCCGCGATGTGGTCCCAGTCGATCCCGTGGCGGAACCCGAACAGGAACCCCGAGACCAGGACCCCGAACGCCAAGCCTTCCATCCCGGGGAGGCTAGCCCTTCCTGCAATCTATTGCAAGAGAAAGACCTGGCGAAAAGCTGCCCTTTGTGCGGATGCACAAAGGGTCCCCAGGGACCAACGGTGAACACATCCCACAGAGACCGATCCTCAAGGAGGCTCCGCCGTGAACCGGAAGATGCTCATCGCCGCCATGGCCGTCGCCCTGCTCGGTGTGGCCGGGCCGGCCGCGGCCCACGGAGACGTGGCCATCGGAGACAGCTACTTCGAGCCCCAGACGCTGACGGTGGCACCCGGCAAGACCGTGCTGTGGGGCCACGACGGAAGCCTGCCCCACTCCGTGACCGCCGACGACGGATCCTTCGACTCCAGCCCCAACTGCAACCCATCCGCTCCGGCCCTGTGCATGCAGCCTGGGATGGAGTTCGAGCACACGTTCCTCCAGACCGGAACGTTCCCCTATCACTGCAAGGTGCACCCCGGGATGAACGGGGTGATCAGGGTCGTGAACCCCTGGGACATCGCAAGCGAGATCGACGACCTCGGCGCGGCGGTGAGCGCCGGTTCGATCAGCGTGGCCGGCGAGGCGACCTTCGGCGGTGAGGCCCCGGTGACCGTGGCCACCGACCCCGCGGGAGACGGACCCATCGCTCCCCAGGCCGGCAGCACCACGGGCGTAGATCTGCTGGAGGCCCGGATGCACCAGCCCGACCCGAACGTGGCCCGACTGGCCGTGGAGTGGAAGGTGGCCGGCTTGCCGGAGACGGGCGGGATCCCCGAAGGGACGCGCTACAACCTGAACTTCAAGATCAACAACCCCGCCGGAGGCAAGTCGGTGTTCACCGCGTCGGCCAAGTTCTCCAACGTGGCCAGCGTGTCGGCAACGGACGACCCTCCCGGACACGTGACCCACGTCGGGAACGCGTTCCAGCTCCGGGGCAACTGCACGAACAACTGGAACGACACGGGCGTGGCCTACTGCTACCACCTCGGATGGCTGGACGGCGAGTTCAACACCGTGACCGACACCGTCCGCGTCTACGTGCCGATCGGGAGCAGCATCGCCCCCCAGATCGCGCCCGGCGCCCGGCTCCTCCGGAACGACGACGGCAACGCCAACCTGACCAAGGTCATCGCCGGCTACCAGGCCGTGGCCGCGCTCAGCCCCCAGACGAACGACGAGGCCGACTTCGGGGATGACGACACGTTCGCCTACGTGGTCCCCACCGAGGAGGTCTCCCTGGGCATCGCCCCCGCAGGGACCCCAGAGAGCGGCGTGGCCTTCACGTCGCCGGCCACGGTGGCCGACGGGTCGTTCACGGGGTCCCTGAACACCGCGGGTCTGGCCCCCGGGAGCTACGACGTATGGGCCAAGGCCTGCTTCGGGGGGAACTGCGGCACCGCCTTCACGCGCGTCACGATCTGAGCATGGGAGAGGCTCCCGGCGCCCCGGGTCTCTCTGTGCACCTGCACAAAGGGGATGAGCCGGACGGCGTCGAATAGGACAGGGAGCGCGACCCGACTCGCGGAGGTGAGCGCATGCGCTGGTCCCTGACAGTTGCAACCATCCTGGCGCTGGTCATCCCGCCGGCCGTGGCCACGGGCCAGGGCCAGATGGAGACGGCCGGCCCGGACACGTCCAGCCAGGTGACGGCCCTGAACAGCGCCCCCGGCCAGGAGACGGTGACGGTGACCGGCACGGCCTCATTCGGGGGCCAACGGCCGGTGGAGGTGGCCGACGACCCGGCCAACGACGCCAACCTCACGCCTCGCATCGGCGACCTCGAGGGGACCGAGCCCGGCGTGGATCTGCTCACGGCCTCGCTCTCGGTACCCGACCCCGGCGTGCCGGAGCTCCTGATGCGGTGGCAAGTTGCCGACCTGCCGGCCGAGCGGATGATCCCCGAGGCGGTCCGGTACACGTTCCCGTTCAAGGTGGGGAACGTC
>DASWKD010000163.1:0-3378 GCA_036396815.1 Actinomycetota bacterium
CACCCGCGGTGATCGTGCCCTGGGCCAGGACACCGTTCGACGGGCCGCCTCCGGCCGGGAAGTTGCCGGCCAGGAAGGCCACTACCCCGCCGTTCACGCCGGCCGGGGCCAGGTGGATGTGCGAGGCCACCACGTTGTGGATGTTGGCCACGTTCACCTTGTAGGCCAGTTCGGTCTCGTCCTCGCTGAGCTGGAACGTGGCCTGGCCCTGGGCCAGGGTCTCGCGGACCGGGACCTCCTCGGCCCCGGTGAGGTGGGTGCCGAAGTTCTGCCCCGTGGCGGCCATGGCGGCCGGGGCCAGACCCACCACGAGCAGGGCGGGCAGGAAGCGTCTCATGGGCGTTCCTCCTTCTGTATCGGACTCCACGATTCAACCACGGGCCGGCGTTTTTCGCATATCGGGCCTACCGGCCCTTGAAGGAGGGGTCGCGCTTCTCGGCGAAGGCCATCACACCCTCCAGGTGGTCCTCGGTCTGGCCCATCCTGGCCTGGGCCTTGGCCTCCCGGGCCAGGGCTTCGGCCAGGTCCAGGTTCAGGGCGTCCAGGGTCAGGACCTTGGTCTCGGCGATGGCCGTCGTGGGGAGCGAGGCCAGTCGGCGGGCCAGGTCCGTCACCCCGTCGGCGAACGCGTCCGCGGGCAGGACCCGGTTCACCAGGCCGATCCGGTGGGCCTCAGTCGCGTCCACCATGTCGCCGGTCATGGACAGCTCCAGGGCCTTGGCGTAGCCCACCACCCGGGGCAGGAGGAACGTCCCGCCGGAGTCGGGAACCAGGCCGATCTTGACGAAGGCCTGGGTGAACCTGGCCGCGTCGGAGGCCACCCGGATGTCGCAGGCCAGGGCCAGGGACAGCCCGGCCCCCGCGGCCACCCCGTTCACCGCGGCGATCACCGGCTTGGGCGTCTCGACCATGGTCGGGATCAGGCGGTGGTACGTCTCGGCCAGGTGCTGCTCGATGTCGGGCCGCTGGCCCTTGGCGTAGGAGTCCCGGAACTCGGTGAGGTCCTGTCCGGCGCAGAAGCCGCGGCCCTCGCCGGTGAGGACCATGCACCGGACATCCGGGTCCGCGCGGGCCTCGGTGAACGCGGCCTCCAGCTCGCTGCTCATGGTGGCGGTCAGCGCGTTCAGCTTGTCGGGGCGGCTCATCGTGAACCACGCCACGGCGCCGTCCCGGCGCACGGAGACCTGCTGGTCGGTCATGTCTGGCTCCCTTCGGTGAACAGGCTGGCGGGGATGTAGCGCTGGGTGAGCGTGCCGATCCCGATCCGGCCGGCCGGGCCTTCCACGGTGGCCACGGTCTGGGTCTGGTGCTCGTCCACCTCGGTGGCCCGGGCCATGACCACCAGCCGCTCTCCCACCCGGGCCGGGTGCTCGTGGACCACGGATACGCCGTAGCCGGTGGCGTCCTCGCCCTCGCGCAGGTAGGGCTCGATCAACATCCGCGAGGCCTCCTCCATGTGACGGACCATGGAGACCGTGGAGTAGACGGGGTGTATCCGGCGCCCCCCCAGGTTCACCAGCATGTCCTCGGTGACCACCACCTCGAACGAGGCCTCTTCGCCCACGGCGGGCTTGTCCCGGTCCACCGGCCGATCATACCGATGGCTAGGATGGCGCAGCCGGGGCGGTGTGGGAGCGCCTGGTTGCCTGAGCCGGGGGCCCAGGCGTAGGGTTCACTCCGACAGGGGAGCTCGGTGGACCGGGCTGAGAGGCTGGCGTGCACGCCGCGACCCTTCGAACCTGATCCGGGTAATGCCGGCGCAGGGACGGATGGACGGCCGCGAGCCACCGGGTTCCCGGTGGCTCTTCTCGTGGGAGGTGCGGTCGTGAGCGAACGGCTGGGATCGGCGGTCCGGGACGAGGCCCGGCCCTGGGACGCCAGGCCCACGGAGGACGCCGTCCGCCGGCTGTCCGGCCTGGACTTCGCCGTGCTGTGGGGCGATCTGGGCGTGGGGATGCTGGTCATCGTGGCCGGGGCCCTCCTGGTGCCCGCGCTGGGGCTTCCCCAGGCCCTGCTGGCCATCGTCCTGGGGAGTGCGCTGGGCTGCATCCCCCTGGCCCTGGTCTCCCGGGCCGGGGCCGACCACGGGATCCCCACCATGGTCCTGCTCCGCCCGGTCCTGGGGGCCCGGGGGAGCATGGCGCCCACCGTGCTCAACGTGGCCCAGCTGGTGGGGTGGACGGCGTTCGAGCTGTGGGCCATGGCTTTGATCGCCAGCAAGGTCACCGGGCCGCTCTTCGGGCTGAAGTCGTTCTGGATCTGGCTGGCCGTGGCGGGGGCCCTGTGCCTGGCCCTGTCCCTCGGCGGACCGGTGGTCGTGGTCCGGCGGTGGATGGAGCGCTTCGGCGTGTGGGTGGTGGGGGGCGTGGCGGCCTGGATCACGTTCCGCCTGTTCGCCGAGACCGACCTCTCCGCGGTATGGGCCCGCCCGGGCGCCGGAGAGTTCCCCACGTTCTGGCAGGGGGTGGACCTGGTCATCGCCCTCCCCGTGTCGTGGATCCCGCTGGTGGCCGACTACAGCCGGTTCGCCCGGCGCGGTGTGTCCTCGGCCGGGGGGACCTACGCCGGCTACCTGGTGGCCAACGTGTGGTTCTACGCGATCGGCGCCCTGCTGGTCCTCGGGGCAGGCGTTGCCCCGTTCCCGGGCCCGGCCGCGGTGGGCGAGGGCATCCTGACCCTGGCCGGGGGGACCATCGTCCTGCTGGCCCTGCTGGTCGGTGAGACGGACGAGGCGTTCGCCGACATCTACTCGGCGGCCGTGTCCATCCAGAACCTCGCTCCGCGGGCCCGGCAGCGGCCGCTCGTGGTCGCCGTGGCACTGGTGGGTGTGGCTCTTGCCGCGTGGCTGTTCGGCCAGCCGGACGAAGGCGTGGCCTCCTACGAGCTGTTCCTGTTCCTGATCGGGTCGGTGTTCGTCCCGCTGGCCGGGGTGTTCGTGGCCGACCATGTCCTCCTGCGCCGGGGCCGGCTGGATGCCGACGGGCTGTTCGATCCCCGAGGCCCCGGCGCCGGGGTCCGGGTCCGGGCCATCGTGGCCTGGGTGCTCGGGTTCGTGGCCTTCCAGGCCGTGTTCCCCACCGGCCCCGGGTGGTGGACGGCGTGGATGGACGGCCTGCCCGGGATCCCCCTGTTCGGCGGGGCGTTCTCGGCCAGCGTGACGTCGTTCGTGGTGGCGGGGGTGGCCCGGCTCCTGCTCAGGGAGCGGGCGGCGGGGCGGTGACCACCAGGACCACGGCCGGGTCCGGCGACGCGTTGGTGATGGAGAGCTCGGCGCCCGCGGGAACCAGCACGGAGCCCCACTGCTTGAGCCGCTTGCGTCCCCGGTCCACCTGCACGGCCACCTCGCCGGCGGCCACGATCAGGATGGCGTCCGAGCCG
>DASWKD010000164.1:0-2059 GCA_036396815.1 Actinomycetota bacterium
CGCGAGGTGACCGCTAGTCTCCCACAGGTTGGCGCGGGCCACGTGGGGCGTGGTCACCAGATCGTAGCCGCGGTGCAGGTGGAGGTCGCGGACGTAGTCCTCGAGCTTCTTGCGGATCACCCCGCCCTTCGGGTGCCACACCGACAGACCGCCGCCCAGCTCCTCGGGGAACGAGAACAGGTCCAGGTCCCGGCCCAGCTTCCGGTGGTCGCGCTTCTCGGCCTCCTCCAGGCGGTGGAGGTACGCGTCCAGCTCCTCCTGGGTGGGCCACGCCGTGCCGTAGATCCGCTGGAGCTGGGGCCGGTTCTCATCGCCGCGCCAGTACGCGCCGGCCACCGACAGCAGCTTGAACGCGCCGAGGTCGCCGGTCGAGGGAAGATGCGGGCCGAGGCACAGGTCCTGCCACCCGTCGTTGCGGTACACGGTGACGGTGTCCCCGGTGCCGGCCTCCGCCGAGGCCTCGGCGTCCTGGCCCACGGCCCGGATGATCTCCTGCTTGAAGGGCTGGTCCGCGAACCGCTCCAGGGCCTCCTCCCGGGGGATCTCCTCCCGGGTGAACGGCTGGGCCTGCTTCACGATCTCCCGCATCTTCTTCTCGATCCGCGGGAGATGGTCGGGGGTCAGCTGCACCGGAAGCTCGAAGTCGTAGTAGAACCCGTCCTGGATCGGCGGGCCGATCGCGTACCGGGCCTCGGGCCACAGGGCGCACACGGCCTGGGCCATCACGTGGGCCGTGGAATGCCGGAGCACGTCGAGATCGTCGCTCATGGCGGGCAGTCTACTGGGCCGCTCAGCCCAGCTCCTCCTCCACCCAGCCGGCCCACGCCTTCTCGAACCGGCGGTACCCCACGCCGAACGCCTGGCGCATGGCCCGGTCGGCGTGGTAGCGCCAGGTCCCGGCATCCCGGCGAGGCTCCCCCAGCGTCCGGTAGAAAGCGCTGATGGCCCGGTCCCCGTACGCGTCTGCGGCGAACGTGATGGCCGTGGAGGACTCCTGGTAGGCGGTGACGATCTCCGTGCCGGAGCCCGCGGTGAACTCGTGGTCCAGGGGCAGGCGGCGGTCGAAATCTCCGGACCGGACCGCGGAGGCCAGGAGGGACGTGGAGGCCCCGCCGGTCACCCATTCGGCCACCCCCTCCTCCACGAAGATCGAGGTCATGGGCCCGGCGTCCTCCCGGGTCGCGATGTGGAGCAGCTCGTGGGTCAGGATCTCCTCGTTCGAGGACGGCGACCGCCCCTCGAACGTGCTCCGGTTCAGCATGATCCGGTGGCCCACCAGGTCCCAGTCGGTGGCCCGGTCCACTCCTGAGGCGGCGAAGGCCACGAACACGTCCAGGTCGAAGGTGGCCTGGATCATGCGCTCCAGCTCCCCGGTGCTGCTGGGCGCCAGGATCATGACCTTCTTCCGCCACGGCAGAGGCCAGACCCGCTCCACCCGGCGCAGGGCTCGCTCGGCGGCCTCCAGCACGGGACCGGCCGAGGAGGTCAGTCCCGGGTGGGAGACGTAGACGAAGTGCTCGCTCCGGCGGGTGGCGATGGGGCCGTTCTCCCACAGGCGCCGGCCCGACATGATGGCCAGGTCGCCGAGGTCCGAGTCGGAGACCAGGAGCCATCGCCCTCCCCGCCTGACGAAGGTCAGGTACTGGTCCTCCAGGGACGGCTGGCGGTCGTAGCCCCGGATCCGGGAGCGCTCCTCGACGTGCAGGACCTTGACATCGTCCCGGTATGCGCGGCGCTCGCGCCGTCCGGTCAGCTCCGGCCAGGTGGTGCCCAGATCCAGGCGGAAGTCGGCCAGCCCCAGCTCCTGGAAGCCGTCGAACAGGAACCCCTGTCGGCGCACGAAGGCGGGGTCGTCGTCGGCCAGCGGAGCCATCCACCCCGCGCGGTCCCCTTCGTGCATGGCCCGGGCCCGGTCCTCCAGGAGGGCGGTGATCTGGGCCAGCGCGCCGGGCTCCTGGGCCGAGGCCGGTGCCAGCCAGGAGACGGCCACCACGGCCAGCAGGAGACCCAGGTTCCGGCGCATGCCAGCGAGCCTAGCCGCTCGCGCCGCCTCGGGCTG
>DASWKD010000165.1:0-4687 GCA_036396815.1 Actinomycetota bacterium
GCCGATGCGGACCGCGCCACCCGGGAGCCTGCGCACCCGCCGGTCCAAGGGGAGCGGGAGGCCCCGGACCGGGACCGAGGCGGCCGCCGCCACCAGCCGCGCCCGGGACAGGTTGGACTCGAGGACCAGGTCCCAGCCACCGGCGTGGATGCTGACCCGCCGGCCGCTGGCCAGGGTGGCCGGCTGGTAGGCGGCCCGGCCACCACCGGGCAGGTTCAGCGGCTCCGAGGGGCCGGGCCGCAGGCCGAACGGTTCGGGCCCGGGCCACGACCGGGTGGCCGACACCTTCAGCCAAGACAGGCCTCGGGCGTACGACACGACCGAGGTCCCGCCGGTGCGCCCGGCCCGGTACGGGCCGAGTCCGCTGGTGTGGGCCGGGAGCGGGACGGCGGCGTCGACCGGAACGTCGCGGAACCCGAGGTCGCGCCCGCCCAGCGCGGGTGCCACCGCATGCGGCGGCCCGGCCCGCGTGTCGAGGGCCTCCGCGGTCACGTCGAGCACGGCCCGCTCCGGCGGCTCGTTCGGCAGGCCGTTGCGCACGGCCCACGCCGCTCGCTCCCGGCCCGGCGCCGGGAACACCCGGAAGGCCAGCGGGAACCACGTCTCCTCGTCCAGCGACAGCCGCACCCGGTCCAGGGGGAACAGCGGGCGCCACGTCCCGCCTTCGTGGAGGTAGGCGAACAGCGGAGCGGCATCGCGGTACGCCAGATCCACGTCGACCGTGGCCCGCCCGAGGACCTCCCCGTTGCCGGCCACCCGGACCCGCTCCGAGCCGGCCAACGACCGCAGCGGCAGGATGATGTCGGTGGGGAGGGGGGCCTGGCCGTCGAACGGCTCCCGCCCGGTGAGGCCTCGCTCCTCCATGCCGCCCGGTGCGCAGGCGGGCAGGGCCTCACGGGGGCAGGTCACCGGTCCCCGAAGGGTCCACCGGTCGCGGTCCACGTCCAGGAGCAGGTCGTTCCGAGGCCACGCCCCCGAGGGGTACGCGGTCCGATCGCGGATCTGGGCCCGGAAGCGCTCGGGGGCGGCGAACGCCACACGGGCCGTCATCCGCCGGACGGGCACATCGGAGTGGAAGTTCCGCTCCATGATCCGGAACGTGGCCCGGTACCGGGTGACGTGGGCGGCAGCCCCGGCGATCCGATCGGGCACCTCGGTGGCCAGCGCCGTGTCGGGCCCGGCCGCCGGCAGCCCTCCGGCCAGCACGGCGCCGGCCACCGCACCGGCCACGAAGGCCGCGGCAGCGGGGAGCCAGGCCCGCCCCCGCCGGGCGGGGGCGACCCGGGCCATGATCGAGGGGACCAGGTCGGGGACGCCGGGGGCCGCCTCCAGCCTGCTCAGGACGCGGAGGCGCTCGGAGCCGGCTGCGAACGCCTGGCAGGTCTGGCATCCGGCGACGTGCGCCTCGACCACCGGGCGCATGGCCCGGTCCTCGGCCCCGTCGAGGCGCGCCGAAACCTCCAGCTGGATCGCCTCACACCTCACCGGCGTCCTCCTCCGCGAGCTCGGTCATCAACTGCTGCCGGGCCCGGTGCATCCGGCTCTTCAATGTGCCGGCGGGCACGCCCAGCACCACGCTGGCTTCCGTGTACGACATCCCGAACACCTCGATCAGCACGAACGGCTCTCGGAGGCCGGCCGGGAGGGCGTCGACCGCCGCGCCCAGGGCCGAGCGGAGGGAGGCGTCGGGCAGGGGTGCGGGTTCCTCGGCCTGGCCGGCCAGCCGCCGCTGGCGAGCCGCACGCCGCACGGCGTCCACCGCGCAGTTGCGGGTGATCCGGTACATCCACGTGGAGAAGCTGGCCGTCCCCCGGAAGCGACGGAGCGAGCGATACGCCTTGAGGAACGCCTCCTGGGTAACGTCCTCGGCCAGGGACGGGTCGCGGACCAGGCGGAGGGCCAGGCGGTACATGTCGCCCTGCGACGCCCGGACCAGCGCCTCGAACGCCCCGGCATCCCCCCGCCGGGCGCGCTCCACCAGCTGCGGCTCGGGCTCCCGCAACCGCTGCCTCCTTCCTCCGCGGGCCGAGTGTGACGTGATGGCCGCTCCCGGACAAATCAGGCCGTCCTCTGCTTCCGTTCCGCTCCTCAGACGCTCGCCGGTGCCGGCGGGTTCGCCCTTGCGGAGGGGAGGTCCCGCCTGTACAAAGGAGGCGGCCCCCCGACCGAGGAGCGTCCTTGGCCACCAGACCTTCCCGTTCCCTCGCTGCGGTCGTCATGGCCGCGGGCAAGGGCAAGCGACTCAAGTCGGCCCTGCCCAAGGCGCTGCATCCCGTGTGCGGGCGTCCCGTGCTGTGGCACGTCCTGGCGGCCCTGCGCCCGGTCCGGCCGGAGCGGGTGGTCGTGGTGATCTCCCACGGTGGGCGGCAGGTCGAGGAGGCCGTCCGCTCCTGGGATCTGGCCCTGCCGCTGCGGTTCGTGGACCAGGGTCAACCGCTGGGGACGGGACACGCCGTGATGGCCGCGGAGAAGGCGGTGGGCCGGGCCAGGGACGTGCTTGTTCTCCCGGGCGACAACCCGCTCATCACCACGGAGATGATCCGCGACCTCCTTCGCGTCCACCGACGACGGATCCCGGCGGCCACGGTGCAGACCACCACGCTGCCCGACGCCACCGGCTACGGGCGGGTGATCCGCGAGGGCCGCCGGCTGGTGCGCATCGCCGAGGAGCGCGACGCCTCCCCGGAGGAGCGCGCCGTGAACGAGATCGCCACCAGCGTGTACGCGTTCCGCCGGGAGGACCTGTACCGGGCCCTGCCCGCCGTGGGTCGCGACAACAGCCAGCGCGAGCACTACCTGCCCGACGTCCTGCGCATCCTGGCCGACAAGGGCGAGGACATCCTGGCAGTGGAGGCCGACTTCGGCGGAGCCCTGGACGTGAACTCGCGCGCCGCTCTGGCCCGGGCCGGCGAGGCCATGCGCCGGAGGATCAACGAGCGCCACATGGCCAACGGGGTGACGATCGTGGATCCCTCGCAGACCTACATCGACGCCGGGGTGCGGATCGGCGCCGACACCACGATCCTGCCCGTGACGTTCCTGGAGGGCGCCACGGTGATCGGCAAGGGGGCCTCCATCGGTCCGGGAGCCCGGATCGTCGACTCCCGGGTCGGGGACGGCGCCGAGGTCCAGTTCTCCGTGGTCCGTGGGGCCCGGGTCGGCTCCCAGGCCACCGTGGGCCCGTACGCCAGCCTCCGCCCGGACACCGTGCTGGCCAAGGGAGCCAAAGCGGGCACGTTCGTGGAGATCAAGGCGTCGCGGGTGGGCGAGGGCGCCAAGGTCCCTCACCTGGCCTACGTGGGCGACGCCCGGGTGGGGGCGGAAGCCAACGTGGGCGCGGGGACCATCACCTGCAACTACGACGGCTACGAGAAGCACCGCACGGTGATCGGGCCCGGGGCGTTCATCGGGTCGGATACGATGTTGGTGGCTCCGGTGACGGTGGGACGCGAGGCGGTGACGGGTGCCGGCTCCACGATCACGAAGAACGTCCCAGCGGGCGCGCTGGCGGTGGAGCGCGCGGAGCAGCGGACCGTGAAGGGCTACACGGAGCGGCGGAAGAAGGCTCGGCGACGGGGCGGCAAGGCCCCGAGGGGAGGGCAGGCGTGACCTCGGTGCGGGAGATCGACACCAAGAAGCACATGATGCTGTTCGCTGGGACCAGCCACCCGGCCTTGGCGGAGGAGATCGCCGCCCACCTCGGGGTGAAGCTGGCCCCGGCCAAGATCTCCCGGTTCGCCAGCGGCGAGATCTACGTCCGCTACGACGAGAGCGTCCGCGGCTCCGACGCCTTCGTGATCCAGACGCACGCCGAGCCCGTGAACGAGGCGATCATGGAGCAGTGCATCATGATCGATGCGCTCAAGCGGGCCTCGGCCAAGCGCATCACCGCGGTGATCCCGTACTACGGGTACTCGCGCCAGGACAAGAAGTCCCTGGCCCGCGAGCCCATCTCGGCCAAGCTCGTGGCCGACCTGCTCACGGCGGCCGGGGCCAATCGGGTGGTCTCCGTGGATCTTCACAGCGGCCAGATCCAGGGCTTCTTCGACTTCCCCTTCGACCACCTGACCGCCCTCCCCCTGCTGGCCGACTACCTGCGGGAGGACCTCGGCCTCAAGGAGGAAGGCAACGGCAGCGACCTGGTGGTCGTGGCCCCCGACGCCGGCCGGGTCAAGACCGCCGAGCGTCTCCGCGAGTACCTGCACGCGGACCTGGCGTTCATCTACAAGCGGCGCTCCCGCCACGAGGCCCACAAGATCGAGAAGATGGCCGTGGTCGGTGATGTCGAGGGCAAGGCCTGCGTGCTGGTGGACGACATGATTGACACCGCCGGGACGGTGGCCGAGGGCGCCCTGACCCTCCAGCGCGAGGGCGCCTCGCGGATCTACGCCGGGGCCACGCACGCCGTGCTCTCGGGGAAGGCCATCCAGCGCCTGGAGGAGGCCCCGATCGAGGGAATGGTGGTCACCAACACCCTCCCCATCCCGGAGGAGAAGCGGATCGAGAAGCTCCGGGTCCTGTCGGCGGCCCCGATCATCGCCGCGGCCCTGGAGGCCGTGTTCGAGGACACCAGCGTCTCGGAGATCTTCCACGGCGAGAACATGCCGTAGCCTGCTAGCAGGTATGCATGCAGATGTGCTAGCATCCGGGCATGGCCACGCTCCACGTGCGCGGCGTCCCGGACGAG
>DASWKD010000166.1:0-5664 GCA_036396815.1 Actinomycetota bacterium
CGTCCACGGCGTGGAACCGGGCGGCGATGGCATGGGCCAGGCGATCCACGTCCTCGGGGCGCTCCAGGATCCGGGCCTTCTCCACGTAGGTCTCCGAGTGCCCGCCCGAGCTCAGGCGGAAGTGGCCGGACAGCAGGGCCCCTCGGTCGCTGAGCAGCGCCAGGACCTCCTCCGGGGTCACGACACCTCCCCCAGGATGGCATCGGCGGCGGCGGCGGGGTCCGCAGCTTGCGTGATGGGACGGCCCACGACCACGTAGTCGGCGCCGGCATCCAGGGCCTCTGCCGGCGTCAGGACCCGGGCGTGATCGTTCGTGGGGTGGGCGCCGGGCCGGATCCCCGGGACCACCAGGATCGGCTCGTCCCCCAGCACGTCCCGGACCTGGCGCACGTCCTCGCCACTGACCACCACGCCCCCCGCCCCGGCCTCCACGGCCTCGAAGGCCAGCGACGACGGCAGGGCCAGGCCTTCCCCGGCCAGCGACGACAGCACGGTGACGGCCACCACCACTGGAGGGTCGAGGCCGGCCCGGTCGGCCCCGGCGTCGGCCCCGGCCACGGCGGCGGCAACCATATCCGGGCCGCCCAGGGCGTGGACGGTGAGCAGCGAGGCACCGAGGGCGCCCACGTTCCGCGCGGCCCGCTCCACGGTGGTGGGGATGTCGTGCAGCTTGAGGTCGAGGAACACGGGGGTGTGGGCCCGCACCCGGGACACCGCATCCGGGCCCTCCGCGGTGAACAGTTCCAGTCCGACCTTGATCATGGCCACCCGGCCGGCCAGGGCCGCAGCCAGGCGCTCGGCCTCGTCCGCCCGGGAGACGTCAGCCGCCGCGATGAGCGGGTTCGCGAACCTCGGCACCGGCCACGACCTTCCCCCGCAGGTCCGCGGGACTCTTCAGCCCGCGGGCGGCCAGGTACCGGCCCACACCCTGGGCGACCTCGATGGTGACGTGCGGATCGTAGAAGTTGGCGGTGCCGATGGCCACAGCCCACGCCCCCGCCAGCAGCAGTTCCACGGCGTCCTGCCACGTCCGCACGCCGCCCATCCCGATCAGCGGGACCTCGGGCAGGGCCCGGGCCACCTGGAAGATGGCCCGCACCGCCACCGGCCGTATGGCCGGTCCTGACAGCCCGCCCGTGCCTGAAGCCAGTCGCGGCCGGTGGGTGTCGACGTCGATGGCCATCCCCAGCAGCGTGTTGATCAGCGACAGGCCGTGCGCCCCGGCGTTCACGCAGGCCTGGGCCACCTCCACGATGTCCGTGACGTCCGGGGTCAGCTTGGCGAACACCGGCATGCGCGACCGCCTGGTCACCGCGCCGATCACCTCGGCCGCGTGGTCCGGCCGGCAGGCGAACACCTGGTTGCGCCGCTCCACGTTCGGGCAGGAGATGTTGGCCTCGATGGCCACCACGCCCGGCATCTCGTGCACGCGCTCCACCACCCGGACGAACTCCTCGACCGACTTCCCGGCGATCGACACGATCACCGGCGTGCCCACCCGGGAGATGAACGGCCCATCCTTGGCCACGAATGCCTCCACGCCCGGGTTCTGCAGGCCGATCGCGTTGAGCATCCCGCCCGGGGTCTCGGCCATCCGAGGCGTGGCCATCCCTCGGCGAGGGCGGAGGGTCACGCTCTTGGTGATGATGCCTCCCACCTTGCGGAGGTCGATGATCAGTCCCATCTCCTGGCCGGTCCCGAAGCATCCCGAGGCGCCGAGGATGGGAGTGGGCAGTCGGACCCCACCCAGGTCCACCGCCAGGCTCACTCTGCCTGCCACGCCTGGCCCTTCGCCGCCGCCTCCAGCGGAACGCCGTGCGGGGGCGTGGTCGTCGAGGGCCCGCCCAGCCACCGGTCCCACCACACCCGGGCCCCGCTGAACACCGGGCCCTCCACGCACGAGCGGAGGTTGTCCCAGGTGCTCCCGTCCTTCCGGATCACGGGCACCACGCATGTCCAGCACACGCCCATCCCGCAGGCCATCATCTCCTCCACGGCCACCTGGGAGGGGATCCGGCTGGCGGTGGCGTACTCGGCCACCGCCCGGAGCATGGGGTTCGGACCGCACGCGTAGATCATCTCGCTCCCGCACCGGGAGACCATGCCGGGGAGCACGTCGGTGACCCGGCCCCGGTCCCCCACGCTGCCGTCCTCCGTGGTGATGGTGATGGACACAGCCATGCGCTTGCCCTCCACCGGCTTGAACACCCGGTCCTGGTCCCGGGCCCCGATGATCATGTCCACGCGCTTGCCCCGGACCCGCAGCTCCTCGGCCAGGAAGTACAGGGGCGCGGCCCCGTATCCCCCGCCCACGAGCAGGCAGTTGGTCAGGTCCCGGGGGATCAGGAACGGCTTGCCCAGCGGGCCGATGATGTCCAGGAAGTCGTGGGCCTGGATCTCCGACAGCCACCGGGTCCCCGGGCCCACCTCGGCGAACGCGAACTCGAGGGTGCCGGACCAGCCGCCGCGACGAGACGCGGAATGGATCGAGAAGGGCCGCCGGAGCTGGAAGGCCCGATCGTCGGGCACTCCGACCTCGATGAACTGGCCCGGCCGCGCCTGGTCGGCGATCTCCGGGGCCACCAGTGTGACGGACGAATAGATGCCCGCCTTCTTGACGGAGAGGATCTCGGCCTTATGCCTGATCATGACCCTGCATGGTACTCCTGGAGGCATCGGGGCTCGTCGGTCCCGCGGACCAGCGCCTCGATCCCCTGCACGGCGGCGAACGCCCCGTGGAGCGTGGTGATGCACGGGACGCCGGCTCGGGCCGCTGCGGTCCGGATCGAGGTCCCGTCACCGCGGGGCCCCCTGCCGAATGGCGTGTTGATCACCAGGTCCACCTCCCCGGCCATGATCAGCTCGGCGGCGTTCGGGCTGCCCTCGGACAGCTTGCGGACCTGTGACACGGCCACGCCGGCCCGGGCCAGCAGGCCCGCGGTCCCCCGGGTGGCGATGACCCGGAACCCCAGGTCGGCCAGCCGCTTGACCGGGAACACGATGGCCCGCTTGTCGCGGTTCGAGACGCTGACGAACACCGTCCCCTTGGCCGGCAGGGGCGCGCCGGTGGCGGCCTGGGCCTTGCCCAGGGCCGTCCCCAGGTCGGGGGCGATCCCGATCACCTCTCCGGTGGAACGCATCTCGGGGCCGAGGACCGTGTCCACCCCGGGGAACCGGCCGAACGGCAGCACGGCGGCCTTGACCGCCACGTGGCGGAGGTGCCGGTACCGGTGGGGATCGGACGGGACCAAGCGCTCCTCACGGAGGCCGGCCAGTGTCTCCCCCACCAGGATGCGGGCGGCGACCTTGGCCAGAGGGACCCCCGTGGCCTTCGAGACGAACGGCACGGTGCGTGAGGCCCGGGGGTTGGCCTCCAGGACCCACACCCGCTCGTCCTTCACCGCGAACTGGATGTTGAGCAGACCCACCACGCCCAGCTCGTGGGCGATCAACCGGGTCAGACGCTCCACCTCATCCAGCTCCTGGTCCGACAGCGTGACAGGCGGGATCGTGCACGAGGAGTCCCCCGAGTGCACGCCGGCCTCCTCGATGTGCTCCATCACCGCGCCGATGAACACCTCCTCTCCGTCGCACACCGCGTCCACGTCCACCTCGATCGCCCCCTCCAGGAAGCGGTCGATCAGCACGGGGTGCTCGGGGCTGGCCGCGGTGGCCGTGGCCACGAAGCCGGCCAGCTCGTCGGCCGTGTACACGATCTCCATGGCCCGCCCGCCCAGCACGTAGGAGGGCCGGACCACCACCGGGTACCCGATCCGCTCGGCCACCGCCACCGCCTCCTCCTGGCTCGAGGCCTCGCCGTGCGGCGGGTGCGGGGCGTCGATCCGGCGGAGGAGCGCACCGAACTTGCCCCGGTCCTCGGCCAGGTCGATGGCGTCGGGCGAGGTGCCCAGGATCCGGAACCCCTCGGCGGCCAGCTCCCGGGCCAGGGTCAGGGGGGTCTGCCCGCCGAGCTGGACGATCACCCCCTCCGGGTCCTCGGCCTCGCACACGGCCAGGACGTCCTCGGCGGAGAGCGGCTCGAAGTACAGGCGGTCGGAGGTGTCGTAGTCGGTGGACACGGTCTCCGGGTTCGAGTTGACCATCACGGTCTCGTACCCGGCCTGGCCCAGGGCGTAGGCGGCGTGGACGCAGGCGTAGTCGAACTCGATGCCCTGGCCGATGCGGTTGGGCCCCGCGCCCAGGATCACCACCCGGGGGCGGTCGGCGGGCTCCACCTCCGAGACCTGCTCGTAGGTCGAGTAGTGGTAGGGCGTGCGGGCCGCGAATTCCCCGCCGCACGTGTCCACGGTCTTGAACACCGGGTGGACCCCGGCCGCGCGCCGGGCCGCGCGGACCTCGCGCTCGGCGGAGCCGGTCAGCCGGGCCAGCCGGCGGTCCGACAGCCCGTGCCGCTTGGCCGAGGCCAGCTCGTCGGAGGACACCGTGGCCAGCCGGCGGCCGTCCAGGCGGCCGGCCTCCTCGGCCACCTGTGCGATCTGGTCCACGAACCACGGGTCGATCCGCGACAGCGCAGACACGTGCTCCACGGTGTGTCCCGCCAGCAGGGCCTGCTCCACCAGGGCCAGCCGGCCCTCCGTGGGCACCGACAGGGCCTGGGCCAGGTCCGCGGGCGGCTCGGGCTCCACCAGGTCCGCGCCGGTCTCCAGGGCTCGCCGGGCCTTGCCGAGCGCCTCCTTGAACGTCCGGCCCACGGCCATGACCTCACCCACCGACTTCATGGTCGTGGTCAGGCGAGGATCCGCACCGGGGAACTTCTCGAACGCCCACCGAGGGACCTTGACCACCACGTAGTCCAGGGAGGGCTCGAACGAGGCAGGCGTGACCCCGGTGATGTCGTTGGGGATCTCGTCCAGCCGGTACCCCACGGCCAACATGGCCGCGATCTTGGCGATGGGGAACCCCGTGGCCTTGCTGGCCAGCGCACTGGACCGGGACACGCGGGGGTTCATCTCGATCACCACCTGCCGGCCGGTGTCCGGCTCCACCGCGAACTGGATGTTGGAGCCCCCGGTCTCCACGCCGACCGCCCGGATGACGGCCAGCGCCGTGTCGCGCATCTCCTGGTACTCGCGGTCGGTCAGCGTCATCTGGGGGGCCACGGTGATCGAGTCGCCGGTATGGACCCCCATCGGGTCCACGTTCTCGATGGAGCACACCACCACCACGTTGTCCGCGTGGTCGCGCATCACCTCGAGCTCGAACTCCTTCCAGCCCTCCACCGACTCCTCCACCAGAACCTCGCCGATCGGGCTGGTGTCCACGCCGTGCCCCGCCACGCGCCGCAGCTCCTCGGGGTCCCGGGCCAGGCCGGTCCCCCCGCCTCCCAGGACGAACGAGGGTCGGACCATCACCGGGTACCCGAGGTCCTCGGCCACGCCCAGGGCCTGGTCCACGGCGTGGGCGAAGCCCGAGCGAGGGAGCGGCAGTCCGGCGTCCAGCATCGTCTTCACGAACAGGCGGCGGTCCTCGGCCCGACGGATGGCCTCCAGGTCGGCCCCGATCAACCGGACGCCGTGGCGCTCCAGCTCGCCGGACTCGGCCAGGGCCACGGCCACGTTCAGCGCGGTCTGGCCCCCAAGCGTGGGGAGGAGGGCTTCGGGGCTCTCGCGGCGGATCACCTCAAGGACGGCCTCGGCAGTGATG
>DASWKD010000167.1:0-2280 GCA_036396815.1 Actinomycetota bacterium
AATCTCGTCCTGTTCGACCGAGATGTCTGGAAGGCTAGGCCTCGGTGGGGCCGATCAGCTTCCAGCCGGTCTGCCAGCTCCAGTCGTTCTTGAGCTGGAGGATGATGTTCAGGGCGGCCATGGCCTCCAGGGCCCGGGCCATGGCCAGGGGGCCGGCGTCGATGGGCCGGAAGCCGATGGAGTCTGCCAGGCCCAGGACGGCCTCCTTGGCCTCCTGGTCGTCGGCGGCCACGAAGCCGTCCAGCTCGCGCCCCTCGACCATGGGGTCGGCCTGGTTCGAGGCGAACACGGTGTTGAAGGCCTTGACCACCCGGGCCCCGGGGACCTGGGCCTGGAGCTGCTCGGCCACCGAGGTCCCGTCCAGGGTCTGGCCGGGGTCCTCGGGGTCCACACGGTTGGTCACGTCCACCACGACCTTGCCTTCCAGGGCGGCCCTCAGCTCCGCGCCGAGGCCCCCCACGGCCTGAAACGGCACGGCCAGGATCACTGCCTCGGCCCCGCTGACGGCTGCCTCGCTGCTCGCTGCGGCGGTGGCCCCGGTCCGCTTGGCCAGGTCGGCCGCGTCCTCGGGATCCCTGGAGCTGATGGTCACGCTGTGGCCGGCCTTGGTCAGGGAGGCGGCCAGCGCCCCGCCCACGTTCCCGGCTCCGATGATGGCGATGTTCATCCTCGGCCTCCTCGCTCGGATACCCCCCATCCTCCCACGAGATGCGCATATCGACCATCGAGGCCATCGGGGACCGGCTGCGTATCGGGGGTCAGGCCACGGTCAGACCGAGGACCCGTGCGACGCGCGCCTGGACCCGGTCCCTGGTCACGAACACGAGGTCGTCCTCCCCGAGCTCACGGCCGTCCTGGAGCGCGACGGCCAGGTGGATAGCGTCGAGCGTCCCCACCGAGTGCTCGAGGACCAGATCCTTCGCCATGGGCAGGACTCGTGCCGGATCGAGGCCGATCATGGTGATGACCACGCCGGCGCCCGTCTCTCGCTCGAAGCGGGCCATGATCGGCTGCCAGTCCCGGTGCCGTCCCAGCCTGGCCGCGGCGCGGACGGCGTGAGCGACCTCAACCGCCGCGACCTCCGACGTGATCACCGGCTCCACATCCTCGCGGATCAGCCGGCGGAGCTCCGCGTGTCCCGTCTCGTCGGGCAGGTAGGCGCGGGCCAGGGCACTGGCATCGGCGTACAGGACGGTCATCGCCGGCGGCGATCAGCCTCGAGGGCCTCGCTGACCGCGCTCCCCCATCCCCGGCCGGCCTCCAGGGCCTCCTCCGCGGTCGGCACCGGTCCGTCCGCGGGCGGAGGCTCAACCAGCCGGCCCATCGACCGGACCCGCTCCCTGATCCGCTCCCTGGGGGTAACCGCGAGGCCCCTCTCGAGCATCTCGGTCACCAGACTGTTGACCGACCGGCCTTCTTCCTTGGCCCGCTCCTTGAGCCGGGCGTGCAAGCGATCCTCGATCCGCGAGATCAGTTGCCGCATGTACAGATGATAGCACTCGTCGCCTGGGTCGATATCACTCATAGGAGCCGAGTTTACCGCCAGGGTCTGACATCCACCCGGTAGGCTCGTCGTGTGCGCGCCTGGGTGGGGGTGACGGACAGGGACTGGTTCGAGTTCCTCCGCGCCCAGCCCGCCCTCGACGAGGTCAACTTCTGGCAACCGTCGGCTCGCCGGCCCTTCGGCGCCATTCAGCCCGGTGAGCTGTTCCTGTTCAAGCTGCGGTACCCGTGGCACGCCATCGTGGGCGGGGGGATGCTGGCCTGGTCGGGCACGTTCCCCTACCCCTACGTGTGGGAGCTGTTCGAGGAGCGCAACGGGGCCGCTTCCCTCGGCGAGATGCGAGCGCGGATCGCCCGGCTCCGGCGCGGGCCCCTGGACCCCGGCGCGGCCGACGTTGGATGCATCGTCCTGGTCCAGCCCTTCTTCCTCGACGACGAAGACTGGATCGAGGCTCCGCCTGACTGGTCGAAGAACATCGTCCAGGGGAAGACGTACGACCTGGCCTCGTTCTACGGCCAGCGGCTCCTGGAGGAGGTCGAGACCAAGGCCAGGCGGACGACCGCCCGGCGGATCGAGGGACCGATGTGGGGGGATCCTTCCCTCGTCCGGAGGCGCCTGGGTCAGGGGGCCTTCCGGACCCTGGTCACCGAGGCCTACCAGCGGCGGTGCGCCGTGACCGGCGAACGGGCCCTGCCTGTCCTTCAGGCCAGCCACATCCGCCCGGTCACCGACGGCGGCGAGCACCGGGTCGACAACGGGCTCCTCCTTCGCTCCGA
>DASWKD010000168.1:0-5120 GCA_036396815.1 Actinomycetota bacterium
ACCCAGGTGATCCTGCTCCGGCGGGTGGTCATCGAGGAGATACCGGTCGCCGCTGCCCCCGCGGTGCGCTACGTGAGCGGGGGCGGTTCGGGAGCGGTGTCCAGCGGAGGGGGAGCGCCGGTACCCGCGCCGCCTCCGGTGGCCTCGTCGGGGGGATCGTGATGCGCGTCTCGCGGATCTCGTTCCGGGCCATGGGGACCAGCGTCTCGCTGACCGGCCCCACCGAGCCGATCGCGTTCGGCGTGGCCGGGGCCCGCGTCCGGCGCGTGTTCCGGAGCGTCGAGGCCCGGTTCTCCCGGTTCCGCGCCGACAGCGAGCTGGCCGTGGTGAACGGCGCGGCCGGAGCCTGGATCGACGTCTCGCCGCCGTTCGCCGCGCTCCTGTGCCTGGCCCTCGACGGCGCCGCGCGGACGGAGGGGCTGTTCGACCCCACGATCCTGCCCGCTCTCTCCGCCGCGGGGTACGACCGGGACCTGGACGTCGTCCGGCGGGGGGCGCTCCCTCCCAGGCCTCCCGCCCCGGCGGCCCGGTGGCGGGAGGTCGAGGTCCGTTCCGGGGCGGTGCGGCTCCCCCCGGGCGCGGCGCTCGACTTCGGCGGGCTGGCCAAGGGCGTGGCCGTGGACCTGGCGGCCACGGCCGCCGCCGGGCGGATCCCCTGGGCGATGGTCGAAGCGGGAGGCGACCTCCGGGTGGCCGGCCGGCCGCCCGCCGACGGGCTCCCCGTCCGGCTCGAGGATCCCCTGGACGCCACCGCGGAGATCCTGCGCTTGGTCCTCGACGCGGGCGCGCTGGCCACCACCTCGGTGACCCGCCGGGCATGGGGGCCGGGGCTCCACCACGTCATCGACCCGAGGACCGGCCGCCCCGCGGCCACGGGCGTGCTCCAGGCCACGGTGTGGGCCGCGACATGCGCCGAGGCCGAGGTGTGGGCCAAGTGGGCGCTGCTCACCGGCCCCTCCGCCGTTGATGCGGTCCCCGGGGTCCTGGTCACCGAGGATGGCCGGGTCCGGGTCAGCGTCCCCCGATCGGCGGACGCCGCGTGACGACCTGGATCATGCTCCGTGCCGCGGGCATCGGCGCGTACCTCCTGCTGTTCGGCTCGGTGGCCTGGGGGCTGGTGGGGACCACGTCGCTGGTCGGGAAGCGCGTGGCCAAGACCACCTCGGTGGCCATCCACCAGTTCATGACCACCGTGGCCCTGGTCCTCCTGCTCGGCCACGTGGTGGGGCTGATGGTCGACCCGTTCATGCCGTTCGGCCCGGCCGAGATCCTCCTGCCCATGACCACCGACTACCGCCCCGTCGCGGTGAGCCTGGGCATCGTCTCGATGTACATGGTGGTGTTGATCGCGGTCACGTCGTGGCTGCGGAAGCGGATCCGGACGACGCTGTGGCGCACCCTGCACCTGTTGGCCGTGCCGGCCTTCGCCATGGCCCTGACCCACGGCCTGCTGGCCGGGACCGACGGCACCAGACCCTGGATGTTCTGGACCTACGCGGCCACGGGCATCCTCGTCGTGTTCCTGGTCCTGGTCCGGGCGTTCACCCACGGCTTCCGTCCGGCCCGGGCGCCTACCGGAAGCGGGACCTCAGGCCGTCGCGCACTCCCGGCACCGCATCCGCCGGCGGTTCCCCAGCCGGCTCCGGTGAAGGATCATGTGGCACGAGGAGCACACGAACTCGTCGTGGCGGACCCGCTCCCGGGCATCTCTGAGCTGCTTCTCGGCGTGAGGACCCATCGCTTGGATGAGCTCCTCCAGGGCTCGCTCGCCGTCGTCCGTCCGGTCGTGGCGGATGGCGTCCGAGGCCTGCTCCCACCCCAAGGTTGGGGTCCGGTCCCTGGTCATGATGCGCTCACCTCCTGATCGGATGGTCGCGGCGCTCCTCGGCCGTGGGCAGGGCCGGGGGACCCGGGGGGGTGGGGCCGGATGGGCCGTGGCCGGGGTGCCCTCGTGCCGCACGATGGTCAGCGCCTGCCGAAGGGAGGTCCCGTGGGATGATGCCGGTCATGGCCGATGGGTACCCGGCGCACCGCGAGGCGGACGTCGTCCTTCGGGATGGCTCCACGGTGCTCGTCCGGCCGGTCCGCCCGGACGATGGGCCGGCGCT
Organism: Actinomycetota bacterium; assembly: GCA_036396815.1. Classification (GTDB taxonomy): domain Bacteria; phylum Actinomycetota; class UBA4738; order UBA4738; family CALAEC01; genus DASWKD01. The sequence goes on from DASWKD010000168.1 coordinate 2,109, forward strand.
CCGCGCGTTCCTGACCGGCCTGTCGGAGGAGGCGCGGTGGCTGCGGTTCTTCGCCGGGACGGCCGACCTGGAGCGCGCCGCAGAGCTGGCCGCCGACGTCGACCACCACGACCGGTTCGGGCTGGTGGCCCTCCACGAGGGAGCGGTGATCGGCCACGCCGTGTTCCTGCGGACGGCTCCCGACCGCGCGGAATGCGCGTTCGCCGTGGCGGATGCCTTCCAGGGCCGGGGCTTGGGGACGATCCTGCTGGGGCAGCTCGCGGAAGCCGCGGCCCAGAACGGCGTCCGGATCTTCGACGCGGACGTCCTCCCCCAGAACCACCGGATGGTCCGGGTGTTCCGCGACAGCGGCTTCCCCATCGAGTCCCGGTCCCGGCCGGGGCTGATCCGCGTCAGCTTCCCGACCTCGCTGACCGAGCGCGCGCTGGCCCATTTCGAGGAGCGCGACCGGAACGCGGCGGTGGCCGCGGTCGGCGCTCTGCTCGCTCCACGTGCCGTCGCGGTGATCGGGGCGTCCCGCCACCGGGGAACGATCGGGGGCGAGGTCTTCCACAACCTCCTGGAGGAGGGGTTCCAGGGCCCGGTGTACCCGGTCAACCCCAAGGCCGACGTGGTGCAGTCGGTGGCCGCCTATCCCTCGATCCGGGACGTTCCCGGCCCGGTGGACCTGGCGGTGATCGTGGTGCCCGCGGAGGCGGCGGTCGAGGTGGCCCGGGAGTGCGGCCGGGCGGGGGTTCGCAGCCTGGTGGTGATCTCGGCGGGCTTCGCGGAGACGGGTCTGGAGGGCGCGGCCCGCCAGGCCGAGCTCCTGGGCGTGTGCAGGGAAGCGGGCATGCGGCTGGTGGGGCCGAACTGCATGGGGATCATCAGCACGGCTCCCGATGTCCGGCTGAACGCCACGTTCTCGCCGGTGTTCCCCGTCCGGGGGCGGGTCGGCTTCCTGTCGCAGAGCGGGGCGCTGGGTCTCGCCGTGATCGACCACGCGGGAGCGCTGGGCCTGGGTCTGTCCAGCTTCGTGTCGGTCGGCAACAAGGCGGACATCTCGGGGAACGACATGATCCGGTACTGGGAGGCCGACGAGGACACGGATCTGATCCTGCTGTACCTCGAATCGTTCGGGAACCCCAGGAAGTTCAGCACGATCGCCCGCCGGGTGGCCCGGTCCAAGCCCATCGTGGCGGTGAAGAGCGGCCGCTCGCGGGCCGGGGCCCGGGCCACCGGCTCGCACACCGGGGCGCTGATCGCCGCCTCCGACGTGACGGTGGAGGCCCTGTTCCATCAGGCCGGCGTGATCCGCACGGACACGCTTGGGGAGCTGTTCGATGTGGCGTCGCTGCTGGCCAACCAGCCGGCGCCGGCCGGCGACCGCGTGGCCATCGTGACGAACGCCGGCGGTCCGGGGATCCTGTGCGCCGACGCCTGCGAGGCCAACGGTCTGTCGGTGGCCGAGCTCCCGCCGGACGTGCAGGCCGAGCTGGCACGCTTCCTCCCGGCGGAGGCCGCCGTGTCAAACCCGGTCGACATGATCGCCTCCGCGTCGGCCGAGGATTTCGAGCGGGCGATCCGGGTCGTGGGGACCAGCGGCGCAGTCGACGGGTTGATCGTGGTGTTCGTGCCGCCGCTGGTCACGAGGGCCGAGGACGTGGCCCGGGGGATCCGTGCCGCGGCACGCAACCTCCCCGGCGACCTGCCCCTCCTCAGCGTGTTCATGCAGTCGCGAGGCGTGCCGCCCGAGCTCCGCTCGGAGGCGATCCCCTCGTACGCGTTCCCGGAGGACGCCGCCCGGGCCCTGGCCGCCGCGGCCCGGTACGGGCGGTGGCGTGCGGCCCCCGAGGGAACGGTCCCCGGGTTCGAGGACCTCCGGACGGACGAGGCCACGGCCATCGTGGCCTCCGCCCTGGGCCGGGGCGCGGGCTGGCTGGCCCCGGGCGAGGCGGGCGGGCTCCTCGACTGCTACGGGATCCCCCTCGCTCCTCAGCAGGTGGTGGCCACCCCCCGGGAAGCCGGGCGGGCCGCGGCCGGGTACGGAGGGCCGGTCGCGCTGAAGGCCGTGGCCCCGGGCCTGGTGCACAAGACCGAAGCCGGCGCCGTGGCGCTGTCGGTGGATCCCGCGGATGTCGAGTCGGCGGCGCAGGGGATGGCCGACGCGATGGCCTCGTCGGGGCATCCCGTGGAGGCCTTCCTGGTCCAGCCGATGATGCCCGGCGGGGTGGAGATGCTGGTCGGCGTGGTCCAGGATCCGGTGTTCGGCCCGGTGGTGGCGTGCGGGGCCGGTGGCACGGCGGTCGAGCTCCTCAAGGACGTGCAGGTCCGGATCGCGCCGCTGACCGACCTGGACGCGGACGAGATGATCCACGGGCTGGCCACCTTCCCGCTCCTCGAGGGCCATCGTGGCGCGGCCCCGGCGGACGTCCCCGCCCTGCGTGACGTCCTGCTGCGGGTCAGCGCCCTGGTCGACGCTCATCCGGAGGTCGTCGAGCTGGACTGCAACCCGGTGGTCGTCCGTCCCGACGGCGCCGTGGTCGTCGATGCCCGGGTCCGGGTTGAGCCCAGCGCTCCGCCGCCCCCCGTGGCCGCTCGAGGGAGGCGCGATGGCTGAAGGCCTGCGCGTGCTGGCCGGTATCGACGGGTCCGCCTCGGCCGTGAGAGCCTGCCGGACCGCGGCGGCGATGCTCCCGCCCGGGACGGAGGTCGTCCTCCTGGTGGTGCTGTCGTACGAGCTCGACCCCTACACCCTGCTGGGCGAGGAGGGGCCCGAGACCGGGGAGATGCTGGAGCGGGTCACCGACGCCGTGGAGGCGGCGGCGGGGGAGGCCCGCGAGGTCCTGGTCGGGACCGGCTTCCCGGTCACGGTCACCCATCGCTTCGGCAACCCGGCCGACGAGATCCTGGCCCAGGCCGAGGAGACCGGTCCCGGCCTCATCGTGCTCGGGAGGCGCGGCCTCGGCGCGCCCAAGCGGTGGCTCCTGGGCAGCGTCTCGGACCGGGTCATGCACCACGCCCAGGCTCCGG
>DASWKD010000169.1:0-1586 GCA_036396815.1 Actinomycetota bacterium
GGTCCACGATCTGATCGGGCGTCTGGCGGCCGATCTCCCGCCCGCACTTGGGGCAGTGGGGGATGCCGATCCGTGCGAACAGGACGCGGAGGTAGTCGTACACCTCGGTGATGGTGCCCACCGTGGATCGGGGGTTCCGCGACGTGGACTTCTGGTCGATCGAGATGGCCGGCGACAGGCCCTCGATGAAGTCCACGTCGGGCTTCTCCATCTGGCCCAGGAACTGGCGGGCATAGGAGGACAGGGACTCCACGTACCGCCGCTGCCCCTCGGCGTAGATCGTGTCGAAGGCCAGCGAGGACTTCCCGGAGCCCGACAGGCCCGTGAACACGATCAGCTTGTCCCGGGGAAGCTCGAGGTGGACGTTCCTGAGGTTGTGCTCACGGGCGCCGTGGATGACGATCCGACCGGTGCCCACGGGGGCATGGTACCAGGGGCGCTCCGGAAGCCTTACCGGGGACGGGCCAGTAGGACGCGAAGGGTGGTGGCCACCAGCGAGGTGGCGGCGATGGCGCCCAGGGCGACCGCGGGGAGCCCGGTCGCGGCCAGCACGGCCACCACCAGCAGCCGCCCGTCCCGCCCGCCCAGGAGCCACCCCAGGGCATCCTCGGAGGGTCCCAGCATGCCCAGGGCCACGATCCGGTCCTTGATGGCCATCGACAGCAGCGACCCCGCGGTCGCGGCCAGGGCCAGGGCCAGGGCGATCCGGGGCTCGGCTCCCTGGGCCAGGGCCCACACGCCGAGCCCGCCGGCCACGGCCACGTCGGAGATCCGGTCTAGGAACCCGTCCAGGAGGGCGCCCCCCGGGCGGTCGCGGACCGTCAGCCGGGCCACCTCGCCGTCCACGCCGTCCAGGATCGAACCGGTCTGGACCAGCAGGCCCCCGGCCAGGCCCCGGCCCGTGGCCAGGAGGGCGGCCCCGGCCACCACCGTCGCCCAGGCGATCCACGACAGGAGCGTGGGCGAGGGCCGGAGCGGAGCGAGCGCCCACGAGACCGGGACCGACACCGTCCGGTTCAGGAACCTGGCCACCGGTCCGTCCGAGGGTCGTCGCAGAGAGCGCCGCACCGTCCGGCGGGCCGCCCGGAGATCCTCCTCGGTGTCCACGTCCTGCCACCAGGCTCCCGTGGGGATGGGCCGGGCCCGCAGGCGGCCCCACGCGGTAAGGGCCGCGGACAGCGTGGCGTCCCCCCCGGCCCGGGCCCGTCGCACGGCGTCGAACACCCCGCCCTCCAGGAGGAAGGCGCCGCAGTCCACGACCGGCGAGGACACGTCCTTGCCCAGCCGGATCACCCCGCCTCCGGCGTCCACCTCGACCCGCGTGGCCTCCTCCCAGGTGGCGGGATCGACGTCGCGGTCGACCAGGACGGCCGGCTGGCCGGCCAGCACCAGCCCGTCCAGAGCGCCGGGCGAGAAGACGTGATCCGCCGTCATCAGGAGGAACGAGGGCTCACCATCCAGCAGGGGCTCCACCGCCGCCAGGGAGGCCGCGTTGCCCTCCTCCCAGTCCTCGGCCACGACCACGTGGACCAGCGGGGACGCCCGGCGGGCCACCGCGGCCACCGGCCCCGCGTGGTACCCGACCA
>DASWKD010000170.1:0-1929 GCA_036396815.1 Actinomycetota bacterium
GACCAGGAGGGCCTCCGCGTCGTCCCCGGCGGTGAACCGCTCCCGGACCCGGGTCACGATCTCGGACGAGGCCGTGGGCCCGGCGTCAGCCTGGATCAGGGCCTCCTCCAGCGCCTTCCAATCGTCTTCGGTGGGCTTGCCCGAGCCCAGCCATTCCCGGACCCGGCCGCCCAGGGTCTCGGCCCTGGGGCGGGCCGGGCGGGCCAGGCGGGCCTCGGTCTCGTCGGGCGACGGCTCCTGGGCCCGCAGGCGCCCCACCACCAGGCCGGCGAACAGCAGGACCACCAGCCCGGCCACCACCAGCACCTCGAGCCCGATCCCGGTCGGCATGGGTGGGATTATCACCCGCCCGCCGGACCGTGTCGTACCCTGTGGCTACGCTCCCCCGGGCATGGGAGGTGATGCATGGACATCGAAGCGACCGCCACCGGCCTCACCTACGACGACCTCCTGGCCATGGCCGAGGACAACATCCGCCGGGACCTCATCAACGGGGCGCTGTTCGTGACGCCCTCGCCCACGGTCCGGCATCAGCGCGTGGTCCTCCGGCTGGGCGCGCTCCTCCTGGCCCACGCCGATCGCCACGGCGATGAGGCGCACGCGGCGCCCCTCGACGTCTACCTGTCGCACACCAGCGTCGTGGACCCGACGTCCTGTACCTGGGTCCCCGGCACGCCGACCGGGTCGACGAGGCCCGGATCACCGGACCCTCCGACCTGGTGATCGAGGTGTCCTCACCGTCCACGCGCCGGCACGACCTGGTCCGCAAGCGGCGCCTGTACGAAGAGCACGGCGTTCCGGAGTTCTGGTTCGTGGACCTCGAGCGGGACCGGATCGACGCCTACCGGCTGGATCGCGGCGCGTACGGCGACCCGGAGGTCGCCGAGCGAGGCGCCCGGCTCGTCTCCGCCGCCGCCCCGGGGTTCGCCGTCTCCGTGGACGAGGTGCTCGGGGACTGACGCCCGCTACGCGTCGGCGGGGGTGGCCGGCACGGCCTCGGACACGCGCTGGGTGATCACGGCCGAGACGCCGTCGCGGCCCATCGACACGCCGTACAGGACGTCGGCGGCCTCCATGGTCCGCTTCTGGTGGGTGACCACGATGACCTGGGCATCCCTGGCGAAGTCCCGGATCAGCTGGATGAACCGGTGGAGGTTCACGTCGTCCAGGGCCGCCTCGACCTCGTCCAGGAGATAGAACGGCGACGGCCGGGCCTTGAAGATCGCGAACAGGAAGGCCAGCGCGGTCAGCGCGCGCTCGCCGCCGGACAGCAACGACAGGCGCTTGACCTTCTTCCGGCCGGGGCGGGCCTGGATGTCCACCCCGCTGGTCATGGGGTCCTCGCCCTCCACCAGCACCAGGCGCCCCTCACCGCCGGGGAACACCGTGGCGAACATGCGCTCGAACTCGGCGGCCACGTCCTGGTACGCGGCCTCGTAGATCTCCACGATCTTGCGGTCGACCTCCCGGACCACGTGCTGGAGGTCTCGGCGGGCCGCCTTCACGTCGTCGATCTCCCGCTGGAGGAAGTCGTGGCGCTCCTGGAGGGCGTGGAACTCCTCACCGGCCACCAGGTTCACCCGGCCCAGCAGGGCCAGGCGGCGGGCAACCAGGTCGGCTCGCTTCTGGAGGGCGTCCACGGTGTCGTCCTGTGCCAGGGCGGCCACGGCCTCCCCGGGGTCCCGGCCGTGCCCCTCGGACAGGATCCGGGACGCCTCGGCGATCCGCCGCTCCACGTCCCGCCGGGCCTGGTCGTCCTCCTCGTACTCGTCGCGGAGGTGCTGGAGGAGCGAGGCGGCCTCCCGCCACCGCTCGTTGGTGCCCACCTCGGCCGACCGGGCCTCGGCGGCCGCGGCCGAGGCCTCCTCGCGCCGGGCCCCGGCCTCGGTCACGGCCTGCTCCGCCGCGGTCAGGCCGGCCTCGGCCTCC
>DASWKD010000171.1:0-3680 GCA_036396815.1 Actinomycetota bacterium
CCTTCGCAGCCCGAACTCCTACGCGGACCAGACCTACCCGGGCGGCAGGGTGGGATCGCGGTTCTTCCGGGGCAGCGGGACGTCGCAGTCCGCGGCGGTCGTCTCCGGCGCGGCCGCCCTGCTGATCGAGCAGCGGCCCGGCATCACCCCGGACCAGGTCAAGAAGCTCCTGATGGACACGGCCACCCCGATGCCGGTGGCCGACCCCATCGCTCAGGGAGAGGGCGTCGTCGACCTCAAGGATGCCACCCGGGCCCCCACCCCGGAGCACACCCAGGCCTGGCCACCGGCCACCGGCCTTGGGTCGCTGGAGGCCGCTCGCGGGTCGGGCCACATCGTGGACGAGACCGGGGAGGAGCTCCGCGGAGAGATCGACATCTTCGGCCATCCGTGGGACGCGGAGTCGTGGTCCCGCCAGTCGTGGTCCCGCCAATCGTGGAGCGGCGGTCTGTGGATGGGCCAGGTGTGGGCGGGTGATTCCTGGACCACCGACGCCTGGAACCGGCAGTCGTGGAGCGGGACCTCATGGGAGCGCCAGTCCTGGAGCCGCCAGTCCTGGAGCCGCCAGTCCTGGTCCAGGCAGAGCTGGAGCGGCGAGGCCTGGAGCGGACAGGCCTGGAGCGCGGATTCGTGGTCCCGGCAGAGCTGGTCCCGGCAGAGCTGGTCCTCGGTGGGCTGGGGGGGTGAGCCCATCCAGCTCGCCGCCCCGGAGGACACGACGAGCCCGGCCGACGCCCCGGCCGGCTCCCCGGCACCGGTGGAAGAGCCGGCCCCGGTGGCCACCACGGAGCCGTCTCCCGAGGCCGAGCCCTCTCCGGATGCGGAGCCGGCTCCCGATCCGGAGGTGAGCCCGGCGCCGGAGACCGAGGCCCCCCAGCCCCCCGCGGCTCCCTAGGACGAGGGCATGATGATCCGGGCGCGAGGAGCATCGGAAAGGAGATCGGGGGAGCGGCCCGGGCCGCTCCTTCGCCTGTCCGGTGGCGGACGGGTGTGGCTGCTCACCGTGGGGCTGGCCCTGGTGTCCCTGTCCGTGTACCTGCTGTGGGTCCGGAGGCTGCCCAGCCTGGCAGCACCGATCAGCATCCCGTGGTGGGGGCTGGCGGCCGGATTCGCTCTGGTCGAGCTCTTCGTGGTCCACATCGAGGTCCGGCGGGAGGCGCATTCGTTCTCGTTGAGCGACATCCCGCTGGTCATGGGGCTGTTCTTCGTGGACCCTTCGGGCTTCGTCCTGGCCCAGCTCGTGGGGGCCGCCCTGGCTCTGGCGGTCCGCCGGCAGGCGCCGGTGAAGCTGGTGTTCAACCTGACCCACTTCGTCCTGGAGGCCCAGGTGGCCCTCCTGGTGTTCCACGCCCTGGCCGGAGGGGATCCCCTGGGGACGATGGGCATCGCGGCGGCGTTCCTGGCCGTCCTGCTGACGTCCTTCATCGGGGCCGGAGCGATCACCGCCGCCATCTCTCTGGCGGAGGGCCGGGCCCAGCTGGAGACCCTGGTGCAGGGGCTGGGGTTCGGGTCCGTGATCGCCGGGGCCAACACATGCGTCGCACTCCTGGCCGTGGAGGTGCTGTGGCGAGTGCCCTCCCTGCTGTGGCTGTTCATCGCTCCGGGAACGATCCTGTTCTTCGCCTACCGCACCTACACCGTGCAGCGTGAGCGGCATCGGGTCCTGGAGTCCCTGTACGAGTTCACCCGGCGCCTCCATCGATCCCTGAGGGTCGAGCCCACCGTCCACGCGGTCCTCAGCGAAGCCCGGGTCATGTTCCGGGCCGAGGTGGCTTCGGTCACGCTCTTCCCGGGGCCCGGGGAGTCCGAGGCTACCCACATGACCCTGGGACCCGGCGACGGCCCCGTTCACACGGAGCAGATGATGCTGGACCCCACCGAGGGCGTGTGGGCCCGCGTCGCCTCGGAGGACCTGGCGGTCCTGCTGGCCCGGCCCATCCAGAGCTCCCGTCTCCAGGCCCACTACGCGGCCCGGGGCATCCGGGACGCCATGGTGGCCCCTCTGCGAGGCAGCGAGGGAACCATCGGCGTCGTCCTGGTGGGGAACCGCATGAGCGACGTCAGCACGTTCGGCCCGGAGGATCTCCAGCTCTTCGAGACGCTGGCCAACCACGCATCGGTGTCGCTGGAGAACGTCCGGCTGGTGGAGCGCCTGGAGGAGTCGCTGGCCCATCTGAAGGAGATGAACCGGCTCAAGGACGACTTCGTGGCCACGGTCTCCCACGAGCTCCGGACACCCCTGACCAGCATCCAGGGAAGCATCAAGACCATGCTCCGCCTCGATCTCGGTGCCCAGGATCAGCGAGACATGCTGGAGGCCGCCGACCGCGGCAGCGACCGTCTTCGGCACCTGATCGAAGACCTGTTGATGGCCTCCCGCATCGAGGCCCGGGAGATCCACGCGGAGCTCGAACCGGTCTCGCTGGCTGACGTGATCGATGACGTGGTGGCTCAGGTGGATGTGGGATCGCGCGGGCATGGGCTGCACGTGGACCTGGAGGACGGCGTCAGGGCCCTTCACACGGATGAGGGGAAGATGGTCCAGATCCTGTCCAACCTGGTGGACAACGCGGTGAAGTACTCGCCGGAAGGGACGCCGGTCGTCATCTCGGCCCGCTCGGAAGCCGACGGGACCGTCGTGTCGGTGACCAACGGTGGGCCGGCCATACCGGAGGAAGCGAGGGATCGCGTCTTCGACCGGTTCTACCAGGTGGATCAATCATCGACCCGCGTCGTGGGTGGGGCCGGACTGGGCCTCTACATCTGCCGGACCCTGGCCGAGGCCATCGGGGGCCGGGTGTGGCTGGAGCGCTCGGACGACGAGGCCACCACGTTCTCCCTGTTCGTCCCGACGAAGGGCAAGGCCATCGTCCCCGTCCTGCCCTCACCCTCGGTCTCCGGCTAGGCCAACCCGGACGCGTCCCAGCCGGCGGGCCCTCGGCGCCCGGCCTTCGCCCCGGGATCTCATCCACATGCGATGGAGTGGGCGTCGCGGTAGGCTAGGGGCATGGCCAACAAGGACAAGGGTGCGGGAAAGACTGCGAAGAAGGCTGCCCAGAAGAGCCTGAAAGAGAAGCGCCAGGAGAAGAAGCTCAAGAAGGGCAAGTAGCTTCGTTCCGCCCTGGCTCCGGTGGGCTACAGGCGCAGCGGCTTGACGGGCGCCACGATGGCCTGGGGATCTTCCCGCCACGTTTCGGGCTGAACGTCGATGTACAGCTCGATCTCGTTGCCGTCCGGGTCCTCGATGTACAGCGAGTGGGTCACGGTGTGGTCGGCCACGCCGCGGACCGGCACCCCCGCCGACTCCAGCGTCTCCAGCGCCGCCCGGAGCTCCTCGTCCGTCTCCCCGACCTTGAGGCCGAAGTGGTACATGCCCACCCGAGGCGGGGGAGGGATCGGCGTCGCGCCCTGGCCCACCTCCAGCAGGAGCAGCTCGTGGTGGGTCCGGCCCGAGGAGTACACCGCGCCCTGGCGGCCCAGCGTGGCGATCTGCTTCCAGCCCAGGACCTCCCCGTAGAAGCGCATCGAGCGCTCCAGGTCACGCACGTACAGCACGATGTGTCCGAGCTCCTTGACCTCCATCGAAGCCTCCTCCCGGGCTTGTGTGGGCCTCCATGGTCCCACAGCCCGGCCGATACCCACAGCCCGGAGGGGCGCCCGACGCTGCGGTGCCCCCCCGG
>DASWKD010000172.1:0-1944 GCA_036396815.1 Actinomycetota bacterium
GGCCATCACCCTGCGGATGGCGAACCCGATCCCCACGCCGACCACCAGGGCCCCCAGGGCCGCCAGTGCGACGATCATCGTTCCTCCCAGCCGTGCCGCGTTGCGCGGCGCTCGTCAGGCCGCTCGGGAGGACAGAGCTCGGGGCAGGGGGTATCGCGGCCCGCCTAGGGCCCCGCTCTCCCCCTCGTGTCACGGACGGTCGTCATGTCGGCCACGCTCGTTCGCTGTCTCTGTCCCGCCGGGCGGGTTCGGTTATCGGTTCCTGAGACGAATGTACGTGCGAGGGCCCCGTATTGCAAGGGACCCGCCTCAGGCCGAGGGTGGGGGCGCCACTGGTGCCGGAGGCTGGGCGCCTTCCGGCCGGAGCGGGGCCGGGGTACCGGACGACATCCACAGGGCCAGCAGGGGGACCACGATCATGCCCAGGAAGGTCAGGATGCTGACCGCGGCCACCAGCTTGAACAGGCCCCCGGTCTCCAGGCCCCCGAACACCTGGATCACCGCCAGGACGAAGGACAGGCCCAGAAGGACCCAGGTCACGGTGATCACCCCGTCCAGCGCGGCGGCCCGTCCCCGGACCAGCAGGAGGAGGCACGCCAGGGCCACGCTGAACGCCAGGTTCCCGGCCACCGTGGCTACCTGGGCCAGGGACTGGTCGGGGAAGTTGCTCAGGACCAGGATGGTGAACAGGAGGAACGCCAGCCCGGAGGCCACCACTCCGACCCAGCCCAGGCCCAGGGCCGTGGCCCGGGCGAAGGGGATGGTCGCGCTCAGGGCGGTCAGGCTGAACAGCCCAGTCAGGGCGACGAAGGCCAGGAACCTGGTGGTGGCCTGGCCCGGGGCGGTCTCGGCCAGGATCAGCGCCATCCCGATCACCGCCAGCAGGGTGAACCCGGCGACGGCCAGCGCCACCAGGACCCGACGGGTTGGCCGCCAGGGAAGCTGGACCCCTCCGGCCGTCGGCGCTGCGGGCGGCATCCCTGCAGTGTCCATCGGTGGCTGACCCATGGCCCCTCCCCCTCGCTCGGTTGCAGGCAATCGTAGCCGGGCTCTGGGCCCGGGTACAGGACCGAGGGCCCGGCGGGCCGCGGCCCGGGCCGTCTCCCCGTCGTACCCGCGGCGCTGGAGGAAGGACAGGAGGCGGCGGTAGGCGGTGGCCTCGTCGAGGCTCCCCAGGCGGGTCAGCCGGGACCGAGCCACCTCCTCGGCCCGGGCCTCCTCGTCGTCCCCGGTCCCCTCGTCCACGACCCGCTCGGCCAGCGATCGGTCCACCCCGGCCTGCCGGAGCTTGGCCAGGATCTCCCGGCGTCCGGAGCCTCGGGCGGACACCCGGTGCTCGACCACCTGCCGGGCGAAGGCCTCGTCGTCGATCAGGCCCACGGCTTCCAGGTCGTCCAGGGCCGTGGAGATCTCCTCCTCCTCGTGGCCCTTCTGGGCCAGCCTCCGGCGGAGCTCCTCCCGGCTCCGGGCCCGTACGCCGAGCAGGCGCAGGGCCCGGTCCTTGGCGGAGGCGGTCACGAGCCGGCCGGGGCCGGCTCCTTCTTCTTCCCGGAGCCCTTGGTGGGGGCGGCGTCCTCGGCGGGCTCCGGGGTTGTGCTGTCCTCCGGGGCGGTGCGCTCGGCGGCGTGCAGGTCGGCCACCAGCTCCTCCTCGTCACCGAAGGCGGTCAGGCCCACCGCCTCGCGGATCTTGCGCTCGATCTCGTCCCGGATGTCGGTGTGCTCTGCCAGGAACTGCCGGGCGTTCTCCCGGCCCTGGCCCAGCTGCTCGCCCTCGTACGTGAACCAGGCCCCGGACTTGTTGACGATCTCCATGTCCACTCCGACGTCGATCAGGGATCCTTCCTTGGATATCCCCTTGCCGTAGATGATGTCGAACTCGGCCTGGCGGAACGGCGGGGCCAGCTTGTTCTTGACCACCTTGGCCCGGACCCGGGACCCGACC
>DASWKD010000173.1:0-1835 GCA_036396815.1 Actinomycetota bacterium
CTGGCCAACCCGGTGATCGAGGACGTCCGGATCCTGTCGATGGAGGACGCCACGTGAGCACACCGACCGTCGCCGTGATCACCTTCCCCGGCTCGAACGACGACCGCGACGCCCTGCGGGTCGTCGAGGCCATGGGTGGCCGCGGCGTCCCCGTGTGGCACGGCGACCACGATCTCCGGGCCGCGGACGCGGTGATCCTGCCCGGTGGCTTCGCGTACGGCGACTACCTGCGGACGGGGGCCATCGCCGCGTTCGCACCGGTGATGGACGCGGTTCGGGAGCACGCCGCCGCCGGCCGGCCGGTCCTGGGCATCTGCAACGGCTTCCAGATCCTGTGCGAGGCAGGCCTCCTCCCCGGGGCGCTGATCCGCAACCGGTCCCTGCGCTTCGTGCACCGCCGGGTCCACCTGCGGGTGGAGACCTCGCTCACCCCGTTCACCCGGACCACCGAGGCCGGCGACGTCCTGGAGATCCCCATCAAGCACGGCGAGGGCCAGTACGTGGCCGAGGAGGCCACGCTGGATCGTGTGGAGGCCGAGGCCCAGGTCGTGTTCCGGTACAGCACGCCATCGGGAGAGGTCACCGAGGAGGCGAACCCCAACGGGGCCATGCGCAACATCGCCGGCGTGGCGAACGAGGCCGGCAACGTGGTCGGCCTGATGCCGCATCCGGAGCACGCGGTGGACCCCGACGTCGGTCCCACCGGGGGCCAGCCGCTGTTCGCGTCCCTCCTCTCGTCCCTGGTCGGCGCAGACGCGTGACAGAGCCGCTGCACCGGCAGCTGGCGCTGACCGACGAGGAGCTCGAGCAGATCGTCAACACGCTGGGCCGGGAGCCGAACCCGGCCGAGCTGGCCATGTACGCCGCCATGTGGTCCGAGCACTGCTCCTACAAGTCCTCCAAGGTCCACCTCCGCACCCTTCCCACCGAGGGCCCGCAGGTCCTGGTGGGGCCCGGGGAGGACGCCGGCGTGGTGGACCTGGGCGACGGCCTGGCCTGCGTGTTCAAGATGGAGTCGCACTCCCACCCCTCGGCCATCGAGCCGTTCCAGGGCGCGGCCACGGGAGTGGGCGGGATCATCCGCGACGTCCTTTCGATGGGCGCGCGTCCGGTGGCCCTCCTGGACCCCCTGCGGTTCGGCCCACTCGACGACCCGCGCAACCGGTGGCTCCTGGGCGGCGTGGTGGCCGGCATCGGCCAGTACGGCAACTCGATCGGCGTGCCCACCGTGGGCGGCGAGATCGCGTTCGCCGAGCCGCACACCCAGAACCCCACGGTCAACGTGATGTGCGTGGGTTTCGCCCCGGCCGACCGCCTGGTTCGGGCCAAGGCCGAAGGCATGGGCAACCTCCTGGTCCTGATCGGCGCCCACACCGGCCGCGATGGGATCGGCGGGGTCAGCGTGCTGGCCTCGCGGACGCTGGACGAGACCTCGGAGGACCAGCGGCCCAGCGTGCAGATCGGCGACCCCTTCTACGAGAAGCTCCTGATCGAGGCGTGCCTGGAGATGATCGAGGCCGGCGTGCTGGTGGGCCTCCAGGACCTGGGCGGGGCCGGCCTGACCTGCGCGGTGTCCGAGTCCGCGGCCCGGGCCGGGACCGGCGTGGACCTGGACCTGGAGGCCGTGCCCCTGCGAGACCCGAGCATGGAGGCGTTCGAGATCCTGACCTCGGAATCGCAGGAGCGCATGTTGGCCGTGGTCCGTCCCCAGGACCTGGAAGCGGTCCGCGCCGTGTGCGGGAAGTGGGGGCTGGTCTCCGCGGTGATCGGCCGGGTCACCGACACCGGACGCCTCCGGGTGATCCACGGCGGGCAGACCGTGGCCGAGGTCCCAC
>DASWKD010000174.1:0-3564 GCA_036396815.1 Actinomycetota bacterium
GTCCGGGGGGGCGTGTCCGTCGGCGGGACCGCCGTCAGCGCTCCCTACCGGATCCGGGCCATCGGGGACGGGAGGGCCATCCAGGAGGCCCTGGAGATCCCCGGAGGGCCGCTCACCGTGCTGCGAGCCCAGCCCGGGGTCAGCGCGGAGGTGTCCCTGGAGCGGCGGCTCACCCTCCCGGCCTTGCAAGGGGAGCGGGCGTTTCGCTACGCTCGCCCGGCCTAGAGCCCTGGGAGGAGTGGGGGATGGAGTACCCGGAGGACCTGAAGTACACCCGCGAGCACGAGTGGGCCGCCCTGGAGGACGGCAACCGGATCCGGGTGGGCATCACCGACTACGCCCAGGACGCCCTCGGCGACGTGGTGTACGTGGACCTCCCCGAGGCCGGGACCGAGGTCCGGGGCGGAGAGGCCTTCGGGGAGGTGGAGTCCACCAAGTCGGTGTCGGACATCTTCTGCCCGGCAACGGGGAAGATCGTGGAGAAGAACGCGGCCCTGGAGGACCAGCCCGAGCTCGTCAACCAGGACCCCTACGGGGAGGGATGGATGGTGGTCATCGAGCTGACCGACCCCGAGGACCTGGACGACCTCCTGGACGCGGCGGGCTACCGTACGTTCGCCGAGGAGGACGGGGAGACCGGCTAGGCTCCGTTGACCCGGCCGGGGGCCTGGTCTACCCTGAACGCTCACTCTCAACCTTGACCCGAGGCTTATCCCGAGGGGGGCCCAAGGTGAACTGCAAGCAGTGCGGACACACCAACCCAGCCGAGGCCCGGTACTGCCTGAACTGCGGGACGGCCCTCCACCCCGAGGACACCACCGCCGGGTTGACCCCCGCCGAGGTCCAGGACGAGACCGGCGAGGAGATCTACGTTCCCCTGGAGGAGCTGGAGGAGGGCCAGGCCCTGCTGGTGGTCAAGCGGGGCCCGAACGCCGGATCGAAGCTCCTGATCGACAAGGACGTGACCACCGCGGGACGCCACCCCGAGAGCGACATCTTCCTGGACGACGTCACGGTGTCCCGCCGCCACGCCGAGGTCCGGCGCAAGGACGGCCGGTTCGAGATCCACGACATGGGCAGCCTGAACGGCACGTACGTGAACCGGGACCGGGTGGAGAGCACCCAGCTCGCCAACGGGGACGAGATCCAGATCGGCCGATTCAAGTTGGTGTTCTTCACCTCCCAGGGGGAGTGATGGCCACGCCCGCCCGCGATTTCCGGTCGATCGGCGAGGTCCTGTCCGACCTCAAGCCCGACTTCCCCGACGTCACCATCTCCAAGATCCGGTTCCTGGAGAGCGAGGGCCTGATCGCCCCGGAGCGGACGGCCTCGGGCTACCGGAAGTTCTACCAGGACGACGTGGACCGCCTCCGCCGGATCCTCCGGCTCCAGCGCGATGAGTACCTCCCGCTCAAGGTCATCCGCAAGCGCCTGGCCCAGGACGGCGACGGCCCCGCGCCAGCGATGGCCACCGCCACCGCCACCGCCCCCACCTCCGGGGTGCCGTCGGCCGACGCCGAGGTCCACGACGCCGATGAGGACATCGCTCCCACCGACCAGCCCCTCCAGATGACCGTGGACGAGGTGTCCTCGTCCACGGGGGTGCCTCAGGACGTGGTGGAGCAGCTGATCTCCTTCGGCCTGCTTCACCCCAAGCAGATGGGCGAGGAGCGGGTGTTCGGGACCGACGACGTGGAGGTCCTGCGCATCGTGGCCGACTTCTTCAAGTACGGCGTGGAGGCCCGGCACCTCACCATGTACCGGCACTTCGCCGACCGCGAGGCCGCGTTCCTCCAGACCATCATCATGCCGCTGATGCGCCAGCGGAACCCCGACGCCCGGCGGGCCGCCACCCGGTCGCTCAGCGAGCTGGCCTCGGTGTCGCGCCGGCTCAAGCAGGCCCTGCTCCGAGCGAACCTGCGCCGGGCCCTGGGCTCCTGATCCCGGTGCGCCGGCTCCTGGCCACCGCCCTGGCGGTGGCCGTGGCCGCGCCGGCCGCCGCCCAGGAGGGGCCTCCCCCCACGCCGGTCCCGCCGTTCGGCTCGCCCTCGCCGTTCCCCTCGGTCCTGGAGACGCCGCGGCCCCGGGACCGGCCGCCCAAGGTGGACGCGGCGGCGGTGGCCCTGGCGGACCTGGAGTCCGGGCGCATCCTGTACGCCCGCCGGGGGCGCCAGCGACGCCCCATCGCCAGCGTGACCAAGATCATGACCGCCCTCCTGGTCCTGGAAGAGGCCCGCCCGTTCGACGTGGTCACGGTGAGCGCCCGGGCCGCGGCGGAGGGCGGCGCGGAGCTCGGCCTCCGGGCGGGGGAGCGGGTCGAGATCCGCGAGCTGGTGTTCGCGCTGATGCTCCAGTCGGCGAACGACGCCGCGGTGGCCCTGGCGGAGCACGTGGGCGGCACCGTGGGGAGGTTCGTCCGTCGGATGAACCGGCGGGCCCGGGAGCTGGGGGCCGACCGGACCCGGTTCGCCAGCCCCAACGGTCTGGACGACGCCGGACGGTCCACGGCCGAGGACCTGGCCCTGATCACCGCTCACGCGTTCCGCACCGACCCGTTCGGGGAGATCGTGGGAACCCGGCGGCACACGGTGCCCGCTCCTCGCGGCCCGGACCGGCGGATCCAGAACCGCAACGCCCTGCTGTGGCTGTACCCCGGGGCCATCGGGGTGAAGACCGGGTTCACCTCGGCCGCGGGGTTCTGCCTGGTGGCCGCGGCGGAGCGGGACGGGATGCCGCTGGTCGCGGTGGCCCTGGGGTCCCCCGACGAGGCCTTCTCCGACGCGGCGGCCCTGCTGGATCACGGGTTCCACGCCTACGAGCGGAAGACCCTGGTGGAGGAGGGCCAGCCGGTGGGCCGGATCCGGGTGGCCGGCCGCCCGGTCCCGGTGGCGGCGGGAGGCGCTGCCTCCGCGGTGCTCCGTCCCGGCGCCGAGGTCGGCCACGAGTTGTCCGCGGCTCCCGGGCTCCGCCTGCCGGTGCGGGTGGGCGCGGAGCTGGGCCAGCTGGTCCTGGTGGCCGACGGCCGCGAGGTGGGCCGGGTCCCGGTGGTCGCCGTGCGGGCCGTGGCCGCCGTGCCACCCCGGCCGCCGCCGTGGTGGGTCCGGCTGGCCGGGGCGGCGGTCGAGCTGCTGGTACGGCTCCTGTTGCTCCCGGAAGATAGGATGGCCACCGGTGGGTGAAGGCGCGGAGCTCCTGTACGGTGCGGCGGAGATCCGTGACCGCGTGCGGGCCTTGGGCGCCCAGATCACCGCCGACTACGCGGGACGCGAGCCCGTCCTCATCGCCGTCCTCAAGGGGGCCGCGGTGTTCCTGGCCGACCTGGTCCTGTCGATCGGGGTCAAGGTGCGCGTGGACTTCATGTCGATCTCCTCCTACGGCGGGGCGTCCACGCCCTCGGGCGTGGTCCGGATCATGAAGGACCTGGACCAGGACATCGGCGGGCAGGACGTCATCGTGGTCGAGGACATCGTGGACACCGGCCTGACCATGACCTACCTGCGCTCCGTCCTTCAGGCCCGTGAGCCGGCGTCGGTTGAGGTGTGCACGCTGCTCGACAAGTCGGTG
>DASWKD010000175.1:0-5452 GCA_036396815.1 Actinomycetota bacterium
ACCCTCGTGGTGGTGGCCTCAACGCGGTCACGCACGAAGACGTCCCAGGTGCCGTTGGTGTCTGAGGGGACCAAGTTGCTTGCCCGGGAGGAATAGGCCACGTAGCGGGCATCTCCGGAGAACGAGGGCACCTGGCTCTCCAGGCCTCCGTTGGCCCCGTCGCTGCTTACCGAAAGGCGGCTGTTATCACCCGTCTGGCGGTCGTGCATGTAAAGGCTGGTTCCCGTGAATGTGTCGCCTGGAATGAGGCCAGCGCCCGTCGAGGTGAAGGCAACATACCGTCCGTCCGCGGAGATGGCCGGAGCATAACTGGTGCTGCCCTGGGTTCCTGTTGGGCCGACCGATGCGCGCTCGATCGTGTCGAGCACAGTGTCTCGGACGAAGATGTCGGAGGTGCCATTCGTGTCCCCCGGAACCAGGTTGGTGGCGGCAGACGTGAAGGCGACGAAGCGCCCATCCGCAGAGATCGAGCTTTCGTTGCTGGTCTGATTCCCCGCTGTTCCGTCAGCCGCCACTGCAATCCTGGTGAACGAAGAGCTTCCCTGAGCGCTGACACGCGGGGCGGGAGCGCTCGTGAGGGAGAAACCAACGCTGGCGATCACGAGCGCGATCCTCAGGCCTCTCGATCCGAGGTGCGGCGAAGTCGGCATAGGTCCGCCAGTGTGGCAGGAGCCGCCCCGCGTGAAAAGAGCACAAGAGGAGGAAATCGCCATGGTTGCATCCGACTAGGGCTGTTTCCGTATGGGGACCCCTCGAGAGCTGCTCGAGACCAGCCAACCATGCCTAGGGACCGTGTATGCCGGACGAGCTACAGGTAGGCCTCCCACTCGGGCTCCAGGCGCCCGAGCAGGAGACGGAAGCCGTCGCGGGGGGCGAACGGCTTGCGCTTCAGGGGGAGGCCGGCCTCCTGCGGCAGGTAGTTCTCCTTCCGCGAGTTGCACCGGCGGCAGGCGGCGACCACGTTCTCCCACGTGTGCTCCCCGCCCTTGGACCGGGGGATAACGTGGTCCACGTTCTCGGCGGGCGCCCCGCAGTACTGGCATTTCCACTCGTCGCGGGCGAACACGGCCCGGCGGGTCAGCGAGGCCCGAGCCCTATACGGGACCTTGACGAAGTAGCTGAGCCGGACGACGGACGGGGCGGGGATCGACACGTGCTCCGAGCGGAACACGGCCCCGTTGCTCTCCAGGATCTCGGCCTTCTCCTTCAGGACGAGGACGACCGCCCGGCGCGCGGGGACCACGGCCAGGGGGTCGAACGATGCGTTCAGGACCAGCGATCTTCCCAACGTCCATCACCCCGGACGGGCTGTCGTTCGGGCCATTGTACCGGAGGTCCCCCTTCCGAGCGGGGAGGGTGCTTGACTCCGGCGGCTTACACGCATGTAATTCACCTGACGGAGGGGCGGCTCGCCGCCGCCGGTGGTCGGACGCCCATGGACGCAGGGGCCGCGCGGGGCGTACATCTTCCCCGGCGGCGGCCGGCCGCCTCATCCGTCTCCCCTTGTCCCCCGCACCTGCCTATGATGGTGCCCTTCGGAACCGGCTCGGTCCCGCGGACGTCGAAGGAGCGACGATGAGGCAGGAAGCCCAGCGAGCGATGGAGTGGGACGCGTTCGGGGAGCTGTTCGACGCCATCCGGGCCAACGTCGAGCGCGTGGTCCAGGGCAAGCCCCGCGAGGTCCAGCTGGCCCTGGTCAGCCTGGTGGCCGAGGGTCACCTGCTGATCGAGGACGTCCCCGGGGTAGGCAAGACCATGCTGGCCAAGGCCATCGCCCGGTCCATCGACTGCTCCTTCCGCCGGATCCAGTTCACCCCGGACCTGCTGCCCACCGACATCACCGGGGTCAACGTGTGGAGCCCGGACCGGGCCGACTTCGAGTTCAAGCCCGGGGCCATCTTCGCCAACATCGTCCTGGGCGACGAGATCAACCGAGCCAGCCCCAAGACGCAGTCGGCCCTCCTGGAGTCGATGGAGGAGCGCCAGGCCACGGTTGACGGTGTGTCCCACCAGCTGGGCGTGCCGTTCATGGTCATGGCCACCCAGAACCCGATCGAGTACGAGGGCACCTACCCGCTCCCGGAAGCCCAGCTGGACCGGTTCATGATGCGCCTGGCCATCGGCTACCCGTCCCCCGAGGCGGAGGTGGGCATCCTGGCCACGCACGGCACGACCTCGTCGCTGGACGACATCGAGCCGGTGACCGACGCCACGGGCGCCGCGAGGCTCATCGAGACGGCCCGCACCGTGCACGTGGCCGAGCCCCTTCGCCGCTACATCGTGGACATCATGGACGCCACCCGCCGCCATCCTGACCTGCACCTGGGGGCCAGCCCCAGAGCGTCGCTGATGCTCCTCCGGGCCTCCCGGGCCCTGGCCGCCTCGCACGGGCGTGACTACGTGATCCCCGACGACATCAAGCACCTGTCCCAGGTGGTCCTGGCCCACCGCGTGATCCCCTCCACCGACGCCGCCATGACCGGGCGCACCGGCGAGATGGTGCTCCGCGAGGTGGTCGAGGACATCTCCGTCCCCGTCAGCAGATGAGGCTCACCGGCCGGGGCCTGGGGGTCATCGGCGGAGCCCTGGCCCTGTGGTTCGCGTCGAGGATCCTGGGCGGCCCGGACCTCCACGTGGTGGCCGTGGGCCTGCTGGCGCTCCCCGGCCTGTCCGCAGGGCTGATGTGGCGCCGGCGGATCGACCTCACGGTGCGTCGGCGCCTGTCCTCGACCAGGGTGTTCCCGGGGACCCAGGTTCGGGTGGACCTGGAGGTCCAGGACCGGGGGCCCCGGAGCCTGCTCCTGCTGGAGGACCGGCTCCCGCCATCGTTGGGCCGCGGGGCCCGGGCGGTCCTGGCCGGGACCGGCGACCGGCGGATGGTCGCCTACCAGATCACGGCCCGGGGCCGGGGCCGGTACCCGATCGGCCCGCTCTCGGTCCAGCGGTCCGATCCCTTCGACCTGGTCCGCCGCCGCGAGGAAGTGCCCGGGACCCAGGAGCTGGTGGTGTTCCCCGAGGTCGAGGACCTCCGGGCCACCCGGACCCCGGCCACCGGCGCCGGCTCGGGCGACTCCGTGAGTCGGCGCCTGTTCCGGACCGGCGAGGAGTTCTACACGGTCCGCGCCTACGAGGTGGGCGACGACCTGCGCCGCATCCACTGGCCGTCCACGGCGCGCACGGGGAAGGTCATGATCCGCCAGGACGAGGCCGCACGGCGGTCCCGGGCCACGATCCTCCTGGACACCAGGGTGGCTTCGCTGGGCGGGCGCAAGGAGGTCTTCGAGAAGGCCGTCTCCGCCGCCGCGTCCGTGGGGATCCACCTCCTTCGCTCGGGGTTCACCCTCGGCCTGTCCACGCCAGACCTCCCGGCCCGAGCCATGGACCGGAGCCATCTCCTGGAGACGCTGGCCGTGCTCGAGGCCACCAGGACCTCGGGATTGGTCCACGCCGTCGAGGATCTCCGCGATCCGGCCCGAGCCGGGGAACACGTCGTGGTCGTCACACACCTCCCCGGACAGGCCGAGCTTTCGGCGCTCTCGAAGGTTCCCGGCCGGCACCGGGTGTGCATCCTGATCCCTCCCGAAGACCCCGAGCGGCTCACGGAGGAGCGCCGGGCCGAGCTCCGGGTGTGGATCCGTTCGGTCCGCGGCACCCTGACCTCATCGGCGTGGGAGGTCATCATCCTGTCCCCCACCGGCAGGCTGCGAGACGTATGGAAGCTCAGAGGAACGAACCTGCGAGCAGCCGCGTCCTCCTGACCGTCTCCCTGGCCGCCATGGCGGCCGTGACGGGGGCGGCCTTCGGGCGCCTGTTCCTGCTGCCCTCGTCGGCCGCTCGCCTGGCCGGAGCCGGGGTGGCGGCGGTGGTCGTGGCCGCCCTCCTGCGCCGGCGGGGGCTGCCGCTGTTCCTGGTGGGATCGGGGGTGGGGATGATCGTCACCCTGGGGGTGCTCCTGTTCCCCTCCTCCACGATCGCCGGGCTGCCCACCCCCTCCACGCTGGGCGCCATCGGCAGGGCCCTGGCCTCGGCGGGCGCCGAGGCGGCCCAGGAGTTCACCCCGGCCCTGCCCCTCCCATCCCTGATGACCGCGTCCATCATCGCCATGTGGAGCGCGGCGTCCGCGTCCCACGCCCTGGCCGTTCGATCGGGGTCCGCCGTCCTGGCCATCCTCCCGCCGGCCGGTCTGGTGGCCTTCGCGTCCTCGCTGGCCGCCGACGGCGTGCGGTTCGGGTACGCGGCCGGCTTCCTGCTGGCGGCTACGGCCATGCTCCTGTCATCGGGGATGGCCGAGGCCGGCCGGTGGGGGCCGCTGATCCCCCGGATGCCGCTCCGGTTCGCCGGCCTGATCGGGCGCCAGGGGGCGGGCCTGGCCGCCACGGCGCTGAGCGTGGCCCTCCTGGTCCCTGGCCTCCTGCCCGGGCTCCGGGCTCCGGCCCTGATGAACATCGGGGGGCCGGGCGCGGAACGGAAGCTGGGCGTGAGCCCCATCGTGGACATCCGCCCCTCGCTCCTGACCGACCCGGCGGTCGAGCTGTTCCGGGTCCGGGCCGACCGTCCGGCCTACTGGCGACTCCTGTCGGTGGAACGCTTCGACGGCCGCTTCTGGAAGAGCGGCGATCCCGAGGGCCTGGCCGGACAGGGGGTCGAGGATCGAACGGCGCTCCCCACGTCGGGCCCCAGCCCGTCGGGGACACGCAGCCTGGTCCAGGACTTCGAGCTGACCGGGCTGGACGCGGACGTCCTTCCCGCCGCGTACCAACCGGTGAGCGCGGTCTTCCCGGGCGCCGGGACCTACGATCCCTCGAGGGCCGTCCTGACCCCGTCCCGGTCCCCGGATCGCGGGTACCGGTACCGCGTGACATCGCTCCTCCGCGTGCCAACACCGGACGAGTTGAAGGACGTGGGGGACATGGGGGGACCGGTAACCCGCGGGGAAACCGCTCGCCTCCCCGCCACCGTGCCGCCCCGGGTTCACCGGCTGGCGCTTCGCCTGACCCGCGGAGAGCCCACGCCGTACGAGAAGGTCCTGGCCATCCAGCGCTACCTGCGCACCTTCACCTACGACCTCCGGGCCCCCGCCGGCCATGGGGTCAGCGACCTGGTGCACTTCCTGGAGCGCACCCAGCGCGGGTACTGCGAGCAGTTCGCCGGCGCGATGGCCGTCCTGGTCCGCTCTCTCGGGTACGGGACGCGCGTGGCGGTCGGCTTCCTTCCCGGACGGCGGGCCGCCGACGGCCGGTTCGCCGTATCCACCACCGACGCGCACGCCTGGCCCGAGGTGTACTTCCCGGGGCACGGCTGGCTGGCCTTCGAGCCCACGCCCACCATCTCGAACCCCGTGGCCGTGGACTACGTGAACCCGGCCACGGCGATCATCAGCCCGGGAGCCACCCAGGGCGAGCAGGCCCTGACCCAGTCGGCCCGCGACGCCCAGTCCCAGCGGGAGGCCGCA